>JBEIQK010000387.1:0-6042 GCA_040376505.1 Alphaproteobacteria bacterium
CCCGCCGCCCGCAGCCCCGGCCTCTGGTTCACCGTCAACGACTCCGGCGGCCTGCCCGAGCTCTTCGCCTTTGACGCCGCCGGGCAGCTCCACGGGCGCTCTCCGGTGCCCGGCGTCGAGAACATCGACTGGGAGGACCTCGGCAACGGCCCCTGCCCGCGCTCGGCCGGCCCCTGCCTCTTCATCGCCGACATCGGCGACAACCTGGGCAAGCGGCCCCAGGTCTATGTTCACGCCGTGCCCGAGCCCCTGCCCGGCGAGCCCGCCCGGGTGGAGGCCACCTGGACCCTGCGCTACCCCGACGGCCTCGGGCACGACGCCGAAGCCCTGCTCATCCACCCCAGCCGCCCCGAGCGGCTGATCGTCAGCAAGAACCGCGACGGCCACTCCACCGTCTACCGCCTGCCAGAGGCCCCTGGCCTCGGCACCCTGCAGATCGTCGGCGCCCTCGATCTGAGCGCCCGCGACGGCTGGCAGCGGCGCATCACCGGCGGCGCGGTGCGGGCCGACGGCGGGGCGGTGGCCCTGCGCAGCTATGGCCCCATCTACCTCTATGCCGGCGGCACCGAGGCCTTCTGGAAGGAGCCCCCCGTCGTGCTCTTCGCCGGCACCCTCGACCAGGAAGAAGCCGTCGCCTTCCTGCCCGACGGCGGGCTGCTCACCAGCTCCGAAGGCCGCCCGATGCCCCTGCTGGAGGTCGGCTGCCCGCGCTGAGGGCGACGACGCCAAAGCCGCCTCCTTCCGGGGCCGAGCTCGTCGCCAGGTCCATGGCCCCATCGTTCGAGCCGCCCACGCCACCCCCGTCGGCCGTGTCGGACCTGTCGCCGCGCGCAGCGCAGCCGCGCTGCGGTTGGAACACCCGGCACAGTCAGCCAAGATCGATACAGGTGCTTTGCCTTCGTTAATTTTCGGGCGGCTCCGCCGTAGCCCCCAAGCCCGCCCATCGGCAAGACGCCGTGCCGGGGCGGCTCCCCCGCGATACGCTCGGCCCGCCTCACCCGGAGGGCACCGCCTTGCACGTCATCTTCGTCGAACCGTCCTTCCCTGGCTACCAGCGCAACTTCGTTCGGGGCCTCAAGGAGGCCGGCGCCTACGTCACCGGCATCGGCGAGCGCCCCTACGCCTGGCTCGACGAAGAGACCCGGAGCTGGCTCGGCGCCTACGAGCAGGTCGGCAGCGTCTGCAACGAAGCCGAGATGATCGCCGCCGTCAAGCGCATCCAGGCCCGCGGCTGGGTCGACCGCCTCGAGGCCACCATCGAGGCCCACATCCTGCCCGTCGCCCGCGTGCGCGAGGCCACCGGCATCCCCGGCATGACCGAGCGGGCCGCCTTCATCTGCCGCGACAAGCCCACGATGAAGGAGGTCCTGCGCCGCCAGGGCGTGCCCTGCGCCCAGAGCGCGGCCGTCGACAGCCCCGCCGAGGCCCGCGCCTTCGCCCAGGCCGTGGGCTTCCCCCTGATCTTCAAGCCCCGGGCCGGCGCCGGCGCCGACGGCACCGTTCGGGTCGACGATGTCCGCGGGCTGGAGGCGGCGATCATCAGCTCCGGCCTCGCCGACGGCCGCAGCGTCGCCATCGAGGAATTCATCGAGGGCCACGAGGGCTTCTACGACACGATCTCGATCAAGGGCGAGCCCGCCGTCGAGTTCATCTCTCACTACTACCCCTCTGTCCTCGTCGCGATGCGCAGCCGCGACATCTCGCCGGTGATCATCTCCACCAACCGCGTGGAGGCCCCCGGCTACGCCGAGGTGCGCGAGCTCGGCCGCAAGGTCATCAAGGCCCTGGGCCTGGAGACGGTGCCCACCCACATGGAGTGGTTCTACGGCCCCAAGGGCCTCAAGTTCTCCGAGATCGGCGCGCGGCCCCCCGGCGTCAAGCAGTGGGATCTGTACTGCGCCGGCAATGACATGGACGTCTATCGCCAGTGGGCGATGGCCATCTGTCAGGGCAAGCTCGACCAGCGCCCCAGCCGCCGCATGGCCGCGGGCATCGTCAACCTCCGCCCCAACCGCGACGGCCGCATCCAGGGCTACAGCGGCGTCGAGGAGGTCGAGCGCACGCTGGGCGGCTACCTGATGGACATGCACCTGCCGCGGGTGGGCACCGGCACCCAGCCTGTCGAGGCCGGCTACAACGCCAACGCCTATGTCCGCCTCCGTCACCCCGACTACGACACCTGTCGCGAGCTGCTCTTCTGGGTTGGCCGCACGCTCAAGGTCCACGCCGGCTGAGCCACCCCGACAAAAACGGAGACTGCCATGAAGGTCGCATTTATCGCCCCCGCCTACCCGCCTGAGCAGCGCGACTTCACCCGCGGCCTCGCCGAGGTCGGCGCCCAGGTGATCGGCGTCGGCGACGGACACGAGGGCGCCCTGCCCGAGATGGTCCGCAACGCGCTGAGCCGCTACATCCGCATCCCCCGCCTCTTCGACGAAGACGCCGCCGCCCCCGAGATCGCCGCCGCCCTGCGCCCCCTTGGCGTCGACCGCGTGGAGAGCAACTGGGAGCCCACCGTCCTGCTCGCCGCCCGCGTCCGAGAGCTGCTGGGCGTGCCGGGCATGAGCTACGACGCCTGCGTGGGCTTCCGCGACAAGCAGACGATGAAGGAGCGCATCAAGGCCGCCAGCCTGCGGGTGCCCCACAGCCACCGCGTCCGCAGCGCCAGCGAGGCGCTCGAGGCCGCCCAGGAGATCGGCTACCCCGTCATCATCAAGCCGATCAGCGGGGCCGGCAGCGCCGACACCTTCCGCTGCCACTCCGAGGCCGAGCTGAAAGAGGCCCTGCGCCAAACCCAGCACGTCGCCGAGGCCAGCGTCGAGGAATTCGTCGACGGCGACGAGTACACCTACGACACCGTCTGCATCGACGGCCGGCCCCACTTCGAAAACGTGGCTCAGTATTTCCCCCGGCCGCTCACCTTCCGGTCTGAACAGTGGATCAGCCCGGCGCAGGTGGTCTACCGCGACATCTACGACCGCCCCGAGCTGGCCGGCGGCATCGAGCTCGGCCGCAAGGTGCTCGGCGCGCTCGGCATGGGTACGGGCTTCACCCACATGGAGTGGTACCGCAAGCGGGACGGCGAGGTGGTCTTTGGCGAGATCGGCTGCCGCAACGGCGGCGGGCACTTCGTCGACATGATGAACTGGAGCAATGACTTCGACATCTACCGCGAGTGGGCCCGGGCGGTCTGTCACAAGCGCTTTGAGGCCAAGGCCCAGCGCCTGTACCATGTCGGCATGGTCTTCAAGCGGGCCCAGGGCCAGGGTCGCATCGTGCACATCGACGGGCTCAACGAGGTCCGCGCCCTGTGCGGCAAGTGGCTGGTCGCCGATGAGATCCTGCCGGTGGGCAGCCCCCGCCGCGACTGGAAGCAGACCCTGATCTCCGACGGCTTCCTTGCCTTCCGCCACCCCGACATCCGGGCTGTTCACACCATGATGAACGCGGCGAGTCGTGACCTCCGACTGTACGCGGCCCAATGAGCAACACCACCCAGGCCCCGCCGCCCCGCGCCCTGCTCGTCGGGGTGCTGATCCCCGGCCGGCCCCCCACCGAGCTGGCGGCCTCCCTCGATGAGCTCGGTCGCCTCTGCGACACGCTCGGCTTCACTGTGGTCGGTCGACTGACCCAGCGCCGGGCCTCCACCCGGGCGGTGGTGCTCCTGGGAGAAGGGCGACTGAAGGCGGCGGCAGCCTGGACCGGCGGCACCGGGGTGGTGCCCCGCGGCCCGCAGAAGACCAAGGCCGACAAGGCCGAAGAAGGAGACGAAGAGCTCGACCTCGCCCTGGAGCCCGCCGAGCCGGTGGAGCCCGCCGAGGACGACGCCGTCGAGGTCGAAGACGGCCTGCCGCCCCTGCGCGACGGCCGCCGGGCCGATGTGGTGGTGGTCGATCACGAGCTGTCGCCCAGCCAGCTCCGCAATCTGAAAGGCGCGTTGGATGTCGAGGTGCTCGACCGCACCGGCGTGATCATCGAGATCTTCCACACCCGCGCCAAGAGCCGCGAGGCCCGGCTGCAGGTGGAGCTGGCGCGACTGACCTACCTCGCCCCCCGCCTGCGCGAATTGGGCGGCGCCAGCGAGCGCCAGCGCGGCGGCATCGGCGGCAAGGGTGCCGGCGAGAGCGACATCGAGCTCGACCGCCGCCGGGTGCGCGATCAGATGGCCGAGATCCGGCGCGAGCTGGTGGACCTCGCCACAGAGGCCGGCACCCGCCGCGGTCGCCGCAAGGAGGCTCGCCAGGTGGCCCTGGTCGGCTACACCAACGCCGGCAAGTCCAGCCTGATGCGTCGACTGACCGGCGCCGAGCTCTATGTGGCCGATCAGCTCTTCGCGACGCTCGACACCACGGTGCGGAGGGTCCACCCGCCGATCTTCCCGCCGGTGCTCATCACCGACACGGTCGGCTTCATCCAGGACCTGCCCCACAGCCTCGTCGCCAGCTTCCGCTCTACCCTCGAAGCCGCCGCCGACGCCGCCCTGCTGCTCCATGTGGTCGACGCCACCGACCCCTCCTGGCGCAACCAGGAGGCGGTCACCGTTCATGTTCTCTCGGAGATTGGCGTCGATCTGTCCACCCGGGTGCTGGTCTTCAACAAGTGCGACCGCCTCAGCCCCGAGGCCGAGGCGGCCCTCCTCGAAGAGCGGCCGGAGGCCTGGTTCACCGCCGCCAAGAGCCCGCCCCGGGTGGCCGAGCTGCACCGCCGCATCGCCGACTTCTTCGCCGCCGGGTCGGTGGAGGCCGAGGTGCTGATCCCCTGGTCGCGCGGGGCGCTCACCGCCCGCGTGCGGGCCGAGGTCGAGGTGCTCTCCGAGGACTTCGTGGATGAGGGCACCCACTTCCGGGTGCGCGGCCCGCCCACCTCCGTGGAGCGCCTGCAGGCGGCCGCCGCGGGGCGTTAGGGGCCCCGCATGTCCGCCCGCTCGCCCGCCGCTTCTTCACCAACCTCGGTCGGGTGCGCAACCTGATCGACTGTCACGCCGCCTTGCAGCCGCTGGCTCCTCCGGGGGCCGACGATGTGCTGCGGGCCGCGGTGGTGCTGCTGCACGCCACCCTCGAAGACCTGCTGCGCGAGGCCGAGGGGATGGCGATGCGGGCTGATCCGGCCCTGCGCGCCCGCGCCCTCACACTGCCCGATGGCCTGGAGCGCTTCACCATGGCCGAGCTGGCGCCCTTCCTGGGCTCCACCGTGGCCGACCTGTTCGAACAATCGGTGGCGCGCTACCTCAACCAACGCACCTACAACAACATCGGCCAGATCGCCGCCGTGCTGCGCGATCTCGGCCTCCGAACCGACCCCTGGTTGAAGTCGCTGGCTCCTCCGCTGGACCAGATGACCAGCCGACGACACCTGATCGCCCACTACGCCGACCAGACCGTAGATGCCAGCGGCCGCACCCTTCAGCGACCCATTCACCCGGCTGTCCTGGCGCCCTGGATTGTCGCGGTTGAACACATCGGCGACCGGGTGATCGCCCACCTTGGAACACAGCCCCCGGCAGGGAGTTCGCCATGATCGCACAAAAGCTGGAGCGGGTCTTGCGGCGCCGGTTCCCCGGCGCAGAGGTCCAGATCGTGACACGTCCCGGTGAGCTCTTCGCCGTGGTCGTGTCCGACCACTTCATCGGCCGCTCCGAGACCGATCGCCTCGACGAGGTCTGGGCGATGCTGTACGAAGACTTCGACGAGTCCGAACGCTATCGTGTCCAGTTCATCTTCACCTATACGGTGGAAGAGTGGGCCGCTGTCGAGGCCCAACACACCCGCGCCGCGAGCTGATCACCGCCCCGGCGCGGGAAACAGCTCCTTGTCGATCGTGCTGGGCAGCAGCCGCCGCCGGGCGGCCGAGTTGGGGCCGATCCGCGCCACAAGGTCTTCGCGCAGGGCGATGTTCGCCGGGTATTGAAACAGTCTCCCGCAATACTGAGCCGCCCGGGAGCCCACGAGGTAGCCCCGCAGGCGCTCGCTCGCAGGCCCGCCCGCCGCCTTGAGGCCATCCACCAGCCAGCCCGGGAAGTCACCCCCGCGAAAGGCCATGATC
>JBEIQK010000838.1:0-2765 GCA_040376505.1 Alphaproteobacteria bacterium
CCGCCCTCGACAGCCTCGACGCCAGCCTCGGCTCGGAGATGGTCACCCTCACCAAAGAGGACCGCAGCAGCACCCTGCGCGCCCCGAAGGATCTCTCCAGCCTGGTGCGGCGGGTGGCCCACCACCTCCGCCGGATGCCCGACTACTCCATCCTGTTTGGGGTCGATCCCGACTGGGTCGAGCAGCGTGCCACCGAGTCCGAGGCCCTCGATCTCGCCATCGACGCCGCCGACCGCCTGCTGGTGCGCCTCAAGGACGCCCGGGCCCGCCGCCGCGCCGACGCCTGGGACGCCTGCTTGACGGTGTACTCCATGGCCCAGGCCAGCGGGCGCCGAAACGCCTCGATGAACGCCTTCGTGACCGCGGTCTCGCCGGCCTTCAGCGGCGGTCGCCACAAGAAGGCCGACGAGGCCGCCGCCGCTGAGAAGGAGCCGAAGGAGGCGAAGGAGGCGAAGGAGGAGGTAGAGGCGAAGCCCACCAAGAAAGAGTCCGACACCTGAGCCCCGCCCCGCCGGCCTCAGGGGCAGGCGCCCCAGGCGGCCTCGATCAGGGTGGCGTCGTCGGCGTCGACGGCGCCATCCGCGTTCTGGTCCACCGCGCCCACCTCGCCGTCGCTGGCGGTCCACAGGCGGCTGAGGTCGAGGGTGTTGACCACGCCGTCCTGGTTGAGGTCGGCGGCGCAGGCGAGGTCGGGCATCCACTGGGTGATGCCGCTGGCCGGCAGCAGGGCGCTGCTGTAGCGGTCGGCGCCCAGGCGGCCCGCGAAGGTGAAGGACCCGCCGATGGTGAGCTGGCCGTCGTCTTCGAGGAAGAGCACCTCGACATCGCCGGCGACCGCGCTGCTCGCGTCGGCGCTGGCCGGGTCGAGGCTCCACAGGCCGCCTTGCAGGCCCACCAGCTCGGCGCCGTCGTAGCGGAGCAGGCCGCCCACGCGCTCGGGGGTGAGCAGGCTGTTGCCGCTGGCGATGTAGAGGGTGGCGTCGCCATCGGCGAGCAGGGGGCCGTGCCCGCCGACGAAGCCCTCCAGCACCGGCGCATCGCCGTCGGACAGGGCGGTGAAGGTGGCGCCATCCCAGCGCAGCAGACCCGGCACATAGACCGGCGAGGCGCCGAGGCCGGGCAGCACGCCGACGAAGGAGCCCGAGGCGTACAGCTCGCCCTGGAAGTAGGCCACGCCGGCCAGCTCTGGGTCGGCGCAGACCACCGCGACGCCGTCCACCGAGGGGCAGTAGCCCGACCAGATCACCCCCTGGCCCACCGGCACCCAGCCGTCGCGGTCGAGGTCGCCCGGGTAGGTGCCGAAGGGGTGGTAGCGCACGATGCCGTAGGAGAGGTCCTCGGCGAAGCGGCCCACGGCGGCCATCGACTCGGCGTCGCTGCCGGTGTCGTAGCCGGGGTCGAGCCCGTAGTGCAGCGCGTAGACGGTGGGATCGGCCGGGCCGGTGGCCTCATTGCCGAGCCCGCCGCCGCGCACCAGGAAGTCGGGGCCAGCGGGCGCGAGCTGCAGCACCGGCCAGACGGCGCCGGTGCCGTCGCCGACGAGGTCGGCCCCACCCAGCCACAGGCCGTCCAGGGCGCTCATCTCATCGACGGGCTCCATGGCGTACACGGTGCCGCAGTCGCTCCCCGCGCAGGGGCCGAGCACCGCGGTGGTGTCGCCCACGGTGCTCTTGTAGACGCCAAGGGCGAAGGTGCTCCCGTCGGCGTCTGCGAAGTGGCCGCCCACATAGAGGTTGTTCTTGAAGATCGTCAGCGCGTGGGCCTCGCCGCTGTCGGCGATGACGTCGAGCTCCGACCAGGTGCCCGCGCCATCCCAGTACCAAAGGCGGGGCTCCTCGTTGAGGATGACGGCGTAGCCACCGCCGTAGCGGCTGATCGCCGTGACCGCGCCGCCGTCGGGGGTGGAGAAGCCGCCGCTGTAGCCGGCGACGCTGCCGGGGCCGGCCCAGGAGAGCGCGGAGAGGAGGAGGAGGGTGATCATCGGGGCCTCGCTCAGGGGATCTGCTGGAGGGCGCCGCCGGCGGCGGTGTAGGGGCGGCCGGTGACGAGGCCCTCGTTGGCGAAGGCGGCGGCGGCGCCGAAGCGGGCGCCGGCCTCGGTCTCGACGAGGTCCCGGCGCAGCCAGATCTCGGGGTCGCCGAGGTGGTTGTAGCCGAAGAGGCTGAGCGCGCCCGCACCCTGGGCCTGGTTGCCGGAGCCCACGGCGAGGAGGTCTGAGGCCGCCGCGACGGTGGCGCCGAAGCGGCCGAAGGCCTGGGCGGTGGCAGGCTCCAGCGCCACCAGGTCGCCGCTGTCGGGGAGGTACCAGGCCCCGCCGGCGTCGGGCGTCAGCGTGGACAGATCGCCCACGTCGCGGCCCGGCGCGCCAATGAGCAGGCCGCTGGGCCCGAAAGCCAGGGCGGCGCCGAGCTCGTCGCCGGGGTTCTGGTCGGTTGGGCTCAGCCAGGCGAGGCTGCCGGCCTCGGCCCCCCAAGCGACCCGCCCGCCGTTGGCCCCGCCCGGCGCGCCGATGGCCAGGGCCCCGTCTCGCAGGGCGACAGCGCTGCCGAAGCGGTCGCCGGCCCCCAACTCGGCGGGGGTCACCGTGGTGGACAAGGCCCAGGTGGCTCCGCTCAGGGTGTAGAGGTAGGCGCCGCCAGCGGCGCTGCGGCTGTCGGGATCGAGGCCGGGGGCGCCGACGAGCAGGCTGCCGCTGGCCAGCAGGGCGAGCGACTGGCCGAAGAGGGCAGCCTGACCAGCGGTGGGGGCGGTCAGCGTGGCGGCCA
>JBEIQK010000051.1:0-16026 GCA_040376505.1 Alphaproteobacteria bacterium
CGCGTGGCCTGCGCCTCGGGCTTGCCATCTTTGGCGCCCTGGGCCTCGTCCATCGGCGGGGGCGGCGCGGCCGGCTCCATCGGGGCCGCCGCCGATGGCGCAACAATACCGCCGACGATCCCCCCACCACCGCCATAGCCCTCGCCCCGCCCACCCAGGCCGCCCGACGGCCGCCCCCGCCCCTTCGGCGCAGACCCGGTGCGCCGGTCGCGACGGCCGTCTTCTTCCTCGGCCTCCTGAGCGACCGCCTTGGCGGCGGGCGCCTCTGACTGTGACTCGCCGCCGCAGCCGCCCAACAGGATCAGCGCCAGCGCCGCAGGGTTGCGCAGGGTCATGGCTTCTCCTTGGCCACCCAGGCGGCCCAGTTCTCGACATCTTCAGGGTTTCGGGTGCCGTCGATCACCACCATGCGGGGGTCGGTCAGGCTGAGCAGATCGGCCGGCAGTTGGGAGAGGCGCAGGCGCTGGCCATAGGCGTCGACCGGCTGCTCGCCGCGCTCCTCGATGCGATCGAGGGCCTCTTCCCAGAGCCGGGCCATCGTCTCGGGCTTCATCTGCTCGGTCTTGGGCGCCTCGGCCTCCCAGGCCTTGACCCCGACGTGGAGCTCGGCCAGGGCGAGGTAGAAGCGGTCGGTGAGCGGCCCGATGGGGTCGAAGTGGGCCGAGGTGCTGGCCGACACAACGCGATCGAGCTCGGCGGGCTGCGGAATCTGGAGGATGCGGAGCACGCTGGCCGCCGCCGCGTTCTCGCCGCGCACCCCGCCGCGGGAGAGCAGCACCGCGTCGATGCCCTCGAAGACCGCCCCCTCCGAGGTGGCGGCGGGCAGCAGCTCGCCGGTGGCGGTGGGGCCCGGCAGGGTCACGAGCTGCCCCAGGCTCTCGTCCACCCCAACCAGGGTGACGGCGGCGGCGACCCCCTTGCCGCCCGTCTGGGTGCGCACCGCGAGCTGGGCCTGCTGGCCGGGCCGGTAGACGGGAGCATCGCTGCTCAGCTCGACCTGGAGCTGATTCTCGGGGCGAACGAAGACGCGGGCCACCGAGCCGCCCGCCGAGACCTCGTACCAGCCGCTGGCGTCGGCCGGCAGCGTGAAGGTGACCGACCGGGCCTCGGCGCCGCGCTTCTGCTCCTGAAACCAACCCCGCGGGCTGCGCAGGGTGAGGGCCGCCGGCAGCTCGCCGCTGAAGTCCGGGCCGCGGAGCAGCTCCACCACCACCTCGCCGCCGGCCTGGGCCAGGGCCGGCGAGGCGCGCAGGCGAAAGGGGGGCACGCTGCCGGGCGAGAGGTGCACCTCGGTGCTGCCCATCGGGCCGTCGGGGCCCTGGGCGGCCACCGAGAGCGCGTAGCCCAACTCCGTGCGGTCCTGGGGCCGGCCGGCCGTCACCCGCGAGCTCGGCGCCACGGAGAAGCGCGCCAGGCCGAGCAGATCGGCCTCTGCCGGCTCTTTCATCCGCAGGGGGCCCACCGTGCCGCGCACGCAGGCCGCCACCCCCTCGGCCACGCTGCCGCCCTCGGCGCTGCGCATCCAGGAGAGGTCGACGGCGGGGCTGCCCCGCTGGGTCTGCCAGGTCAGCTCCCAGCCCAGCTCGCCAGCGGCCACATCCTCGGGCAGGCAGCGGCGCGCAACCCGGCTCGCGGCTTCGAGGTGGTCGCTCAGCCCCTCGGGCACGTCGAGGGCGCTCTCGATCTCCGGGCTCACCTCGCCCAGCGCCTCGTCGCGCAGCGTGTATCCGGCCTTGAGGATGCGGTCGGCGCCGGGGCCAAAGCGGGCCCCGCGCAGCCTCCCCGCGATGCAGTCGCCGGCCGGGCCGGGATCGGCGACGGCCCGCAGCACGCCACCCCCCGGCGACACCCACAGCGCCGCGGTCACCCCCTGCGAGCCGTCGACGTAGACGGCGCAGGGCTCCAGGCTGGCCAAAAGGCGGTCGAAGGTGAGCAGATCGTCGAGGCCGGCCTCCTCGCCGCTGCGAAGGTTGGTGACCGCGCCGCGGGTGACCGCCGGCGGCTTGGGGGCGGGCCGCCAGGGCGGGGCCGGGATCACGAAGTTTCCCGGGGGCCCTGGGTCGATCTGCAAGGCTGCGACGCCATCTTCGTCGGTGCGCGCCAGCGTGCCCGGGTCGGTGGCATCCCAGGTGCGGTAGACGCGCAGGTCGACCCCGGCCAGCGGCTCGCCCACCGGCGTGGTGGCCCGCAAGAAGAGCCGGTTGTTGAAGCCATCCACCAGCCCGCCGGGCAGCTCGGTCAGCGCCTCGACCTGGATGGGATCCTCCGAGAAGCGCAGCGAGAGGCTGCCGCCCACCCGGTCGCCGGCGGCGTCGGTGGCGTCGACATTGGCGACGAGGCCGGCCATGCCTTGCAGGTCCGCGGGGATCGCCGGCAGGGTGAGGGTGAAGGCGCCCTCGGCGTCGGCCACCACCGCCGTGGGCAGGCCCCCCGGCTCCAGCCAGGCCGTGGGCGGCGGCCAGTCGCCGATGGGCTGCCATTCCAGCGTCACCTCGGCCCGGGCCACGGGCGCCCCCGAGCTGTAGACCACCCGGCCGCGCACCACCGGCTGGCCGCCCGCCCCGTACCAGGGCCGATCGCCCGTCAGCTCGAGGCGAAAGCGCGGCAGGGTGAAGGGCTCCACCTGCACGTCTACGCGGGCCTGGTCTTCTCCCGAGACCCAGGCCACCTCGTAGCGCCCCGGCTCGGCGAGGGGGTCGACCGGAAAGCTGCCGCTGACCACGCCCCAGTCATCGGCCACGGCGCGCTCGTCGAGCACCACCTCGCCCTGGGGGTCGGTCACCACAAAGCGGCCTGGCCGGCCGGCGATGGGCGTCAGGTCGGCGGCCCGCAGCACCACCGCGCGAAAGAGCAAGGTGTTGCCGGGCTCGTAGAGGGGCCGATCGGTGAGCAGGTGCACCTTGGCCGGGGCGTAGAGCGCGATGGGCAGGCGGGTGACCACCTCGCCCAGGGCCGAGCGGGTGGTCACCACCACGGTGTAGTCGCCGTCGGGCAGGGTGGCCGGCAGGGTCAGGGGCGCGCTGCGGAGCTCGTTGATGCGCTCCCAGTCGCCCAACTGGACGCCTGGCACCTCGGCCCCGGCGCTGTCCACCACCGAGAGCGAGGGCTCGAAGCGGCTGAAGTTGGCGATCTGATGGTCGGCGCTGGGCCCCATCGTGTAGTAGGCGAGGCCGCGCACCGTCACCGAGCCCGGAGCCCCGCGGCGCAGCCCGCTGACGTAGAGCTCGGCGTTGGGGAGCAGATCACCGGCCGGGCAGCTGTTGAGCCAGATGTCGTGCTTTAGCCCCAGCGGCAGGCAAAGGGTGCCGGCGGCGCAGATCAGCGCCGAGACGCCGATGATGCCGGCGCAGCCGAGCAACACGCGCTTGAGCGGAGGGACAGAAGGGGCGGTACGGGCGTCCAAGGGTCCACCTCAGGCTGCGGCGCCACCCAGGAGGAGCAGGAGCCACGCTGCTCCCGTCTGCTATTGCTTCTCCGCCGTTCAGGCCTCAACCTGCCAGAACGGCCCGAGCCGCCTCCTCTCCTTGGCGCACGCAGTCCTTGACGCCCACGCCGCGCAGGTGGTTCCCGGCAAAAAAGAGCCCCTTGTAACGCTCACTCACGCGCGACACCGTCGCCACGCGATCGAGGTGGCCCACTGTGTACTGGGGGATGGCCGCGGCGTAGCGGTAGATGCGCGTCAGGTGCGGCTGGGCCCCCATGGGCCCGAACATCTGGCCCAATCCCGCTGTGACACGCGTCAACAGGGCATCATCGGGCAGCCGCGCCGCATCGGGCGCGATGGCGCCCCCCACGATGGTGCGCAGGAGCAGCTCATCGGGGCGGGCCTGGTGGGGAAAGACGTCGTGCGAAAAGACGGTGCCCAGCACCCCGGCGACGCCGAGCCGCTCGGCCTCGCCCCGGGCCATCAACACGCCAAAGCCCCGCGGCTCGCGCGGAAAGGCCGTGCGCGGCAGGGCCATCACCACCACGGCGGCGGGCGCGTAGGGGATGCTGGCCTGGGCGAGGGCGCCGGCCGGGTCGAGGTCTTCGAGGAGCCGCGCCTGCACCGGCCCTGGGGCGGCCAGCACCACCGCGTCGGCCTGCAGGGCCCCGCGTGGGGTCTCCACCTGCCATGTCACACCATCTGTCGACAACGAAACAGAAGGTGTAAGGCATGTTACACGCGATCCGAGCCGCTCGATCATCGCCGTGGTGAGGCCGCCGGCCCCGGCCTGGGTGGTCTGCAGCCGGCCGGCCGGCGCGCCCCCCTTGCGCAGGCGGGCCATCGCCAAAAAGAGGCTGCGGTGCTCGGCCTCCAGCTCGGCCATGCGCGGAAAGGCCGCCCGCAGGCTCAAGCTGTCGGGGGTCCGCCGCGAAGATGCCGGCCACCATCGGCCCCACGAGGCGGTCCACCGCCGCCGGGCCCAGGCGCCGCCGCACAAAGGAGCCCAGGCTCTCGTCGGGGTCCACGCTGCGGCCCACGAAGAGATCGCCCAACAGGCGCAGCTTCTGCCCGAGGCTGAGCAGGCGGCTCTTCAGCATCGCCGGCGGCGAGAGGGGGACGGGATGCAGGGCGCCATCGGCGCAGATCCAGCGCGTGTCGTAGGCCCCGCTGGCCGGCACCACGGTCAGCCGGTCGCCCAGCAGGGCGAGGAGCCGCCCCATCGCCGGCTCGTTGTCGAGCCAGCCATTGGCGGCCTGATCGAGGATACGGCCGTCGATCGACTCGCTGCGCACATGGCCGCCGGCCTCGCCCCCGGCCTCCAGCACCACCACATCGGCCCCGCCGGCCTCCAAAAAGACCGCCGCCGCCAGGCCAGACACACCGCCGCCGATCACCAGCACCCGCTTGCGCTTCATGCGGTGGCCCCGGCGCGGAGGGCGGCCCGCACCTCATCTTCGGGGACCCGCCAGCCCGCCAGCCGCTCGGCGCCCCGCACCCGCTCGGCCAGAGCCCGCAGGTAGGTCGGCCGGGCGCCCAGGGCCGGGGCCCGCTCCACGATCGGCCGGCCCGCGGCCAGCGCGGCCTGCCGCAGCGCGCCGTCGATGGCGCAGAGCGTGTCGATGTCTTCGGCGCTGGCGCCGACCGGCACCACAACCAGGGCGCCGCGGCCGGCCACCTGCTCTTCCGCCCGTGGGCCCACCCCGGCCAGCGGCCCGAGCGGATCGAGAAAAGCCACCCGTGGCGGCCCCCGCAGGCGCGCCGCCTGGGCCACCGCGCGGGCGGTGACCGCCACCTGCGCCGGGTAGGGGTCTCCCGGCCGGGCGGCCTGGCCGGCAGCGCAGAAGAGCACGTCGTAGGTCGCTCCCTTGGGCAGGCGCATCAGGGCCTCGCGCAGGGTCTCGGCCAGGGCCTCGGCGAGGCCTTCATCGTCGGCGTAGACCCCCACCTCGACCAGGGCCACCTTCTTGCCGCCGAGCGCCGCCCGGGCCCGCCGCAGGCTGGCCTCGACCCCCACACCGCCCTGGGCGCCTAAGGGCACCAGCACCACCTGCTCGCCGCTGGCGACGGCGCTGGCGGCCTCTTCGGCGTTGGGCCCCCCTTCGCGCAGCACCGGGTGCACGACGTAGCGGCCGCCCAGCACGCGCTGCAGCAAGGCGGCCTGCTCCTGGGCCCGGGCCAAGGCCGCCTCGGCGCCGCCGGCCCGCTGGCAGTCGGTGATCTGGCGGGGGCCCTGGCGCCAGACCGCCCACCAGGCCACCAGGACCCGCAGCCAGCCAAAGCGCAGCGGCAGCACCACCGGATCCAGCAGCCAGCGGCGCAGGGCGTCCACCGCCTGGGGCCCGGCGGGGCAGCCGGCGCTCAACAGCCAGACATGGGTGCGCATCGCTAGACCGTCTGGCTGAAGCGCGGCCCGGTGGACGGCGCGGCGAGGTAGGCGTCGAAGCACATGGCCACGTTGCGCACCAGCAGCCGGCCCTTCTCGGTCACGACGAGGCGATCGGCCCGCCGCTCCACGAGGCCGTCGGCCTCCAGGGGGGCCAGGTCGGCGAGGGCCTCGGCGAAGTGCGCCTCGAAGGAGACCCCATGGGCGGCCTCGATCGCGGCGTAGGGCAGCACGAAATTGCACATGATCCGGCTGATCACCTCGCGCCGGAGCTGGTCTTCGGCGCTGAGCACCAGCGCCTTTTCGGTCACAGGCTGGCCCTCTTCGACCGCCCGCCACCAGGGGGCCAGCTTGACCTTCTGCTGCACAAAGCTGGCCTGGAACTCCGAGATGGCGCTCATCCCCAGCCCGACGAGATCGAGGCCGGGCCGGGTGGTGTAGCCCATGAAGTTGCGGTGCAGCCGCTCCTCGCGTTGGGCCACCGCCAGTTCATCCTCAGGCAGCGCGAAGTGGTCGAGGCCGATGGCCTGGTAGCCCGCCGCGGTGAGCCGCTCGTGGGCCAGCAAGAAGAGCCGCGCCCGCTCCACCGGCCCGGGGAGGGCGCTGGCGTCGAGCTGCTTCATGTGGGGCTTGAGCCAGGGCACATGTGCGTAGCCGAAGATGGCGAGGCGGTCGGGGCGCATCGCCAGCGTGAGATCGAGGGTCTCGGCGAAGCTCTCGGCGTGCTGGTGGGGCAGCCCGTAGATGAGGTCGAGGTTGAGGCTGTACATGCCGAGCCCGCGGGCCTGCTCGAGGATCGCGGCGACCCGGCTCTGGCGCTGGGGCCGGTTGACCGCGGCCAGCACCTTCGGGTCAAAGCTCTGCACGCCCATCGACAGGCGGTTCACCCCGAGGCGGGCCAGGGTGTCGACCTGGGCGTCGGTGGTGACCTCGGGGTCGGCCTCCACCGAGAGCTCGGCGCCGGCGACCGGCACGAAGCGCCGAAAGAGGATCGCGTACAGGCGCTCCAACTCGTCGGGCTGCAGCCAGGTGGGGGTGCCGCCGCCGAGGTGGATGCGCTGCACCGCCACCCGATCGGCGGGCAGGGGCAGGGCCTCGATCTGCCGCTCCAGGGCGTTCAAGTAGCGGGTGCCGGGCTCGCGGCGGCCGGCCACCACCATGTTGCAGCCGCAGAAGGTGCACTGCTCGGCGCAAAAGGGGATGTGCACGTAGAGGGTGGCCGGCAAGCGCAGGCCGGCGAGGCCGCTGTGCAGGGCCTCGTCGCTGTGGGCCTCGCCCCAAACCGGCGCGGTGGGGTAGCTCGTGTAGCGCGGCCCCGGCCGGTTGTAGCGGAGCAGGGTCTCTGGGCTCAGCCCCACGTCCACTCCTTCACCGCCGACACCGCGGCGTCCACGCCCTCCAGGGGGGTGTCGAGGTGGATGCCATGGCCCAGGTTGAAGACATGGCCCCGCGGCCCGGCGGCGGCGATGATCGAGCGCACCCGGCGCTTCACCTCGGCCGGCGGTGCGAAGAGCGAGATGGGATCGAGGTTCCCTTGCACCGGCACGTCGCCCAGGGCGGCGCGGGCGGCGGCCATGTCCACCCGCCAGTCGAGCCCGTAGACGTCGGCCCCGACCTCGCGCAGGTAGGGCAAGAAGGGCCCCGCGTCTCGGGTGAAGAAGATGCGCGGCGCCCCCTTCACGCGGGACAGGGCGCGGGCGGCGGCGGGCAGGGCAAAGCGGCGGAGGTCTTCGACCGACAGCGCGCCCGCCCAGGTGTCGAAGAGCTGCACCGCCACCGCGCCGGCCTCCACCTGGGCCTGCAGATGGTCGCCCACCGCGTCGGCGAGGCGGTCGAGCAGGCGCTGAAAGCGGGCGGGCTGCTCGTACATCATGCGCTTGGTGGTGACCCAGGCGTCGGAGCCGCCGCCCTCGGTGGCGTAGCAGGCGAGCGTGAAGGGGGCGCCAGCGAAGCCGAGGATGGGAGTGTCGGTGGCGGCCCGGCAGAGGCGGATCGCCCGCATCGGCGCCGGCAGGTCGCGCTCGGGGTCGAAGGCCTTGAGCCCGTCGACATCGGCGTCGGTGCGCAGGGGGTTCGGAAAGCGCGGGCCCTCGCCGGCCTCAAAGCGCAGCTCCATGCCCATCGACTGCAAGGGCAGCAGGATGTCGCTGAAGATGATGCCCGCATCGAAGCCGTAGCGGCGCAGGGGCTGGAGCGTGACCTCTGAAGCGAGGTCGGCGTCGTGGCACATCTCCAGGAAGTTCGAGCGGCTGCGCAGGGCGCGGTACTCGGGGAGGTAGCGGCCGGCCTGGCGCATGAACCAGACGGGAGGCCGCTCGGTGGCCTCGCCGCGCAGGGCGCGCAGGATCAGCGGGGCAGAGGTAGGCTGGGGGGACGTGGAGTCTGTCGACATGCCGCCAGCCCTAACGCGGGGACCCCGCGCCGCCGCCCTGCTGCGAAGCGCGCTGCTGGCCATGGCCCCGGCCCTCGGTGCGCTGCTCTGCGAAGGGCTCGCCGCCTTGCTCCCCGCCGATCAGATCTGGAGCCAGGTGCTGCTCAGCGGCCTGCTCGCCGGCCGCCCCTGGCTGGGCCTGCTCGGGCTGCCCTACCTGCTCTGGCTGGGGCGCCGGAAGCGAAGCCTCGGCCTGCCCCTGCTGGGCGCCCTGCCCTGCCTGCTGCTGATCGGCCGGCCGCCGCCCGGCCTGCCCGCCGCGCTGCCCCCCGGCGCCGTCCGGGTGCTGGTCACCAACGTAAACTCCTTCGCCGACAACCCCGATCATCAGCCCCAGATCGACTTTCTCGCCGCCACGCAGGCCGAGGTGATCGTGGTGATCGAGCGACGCCCCGACGCCCTGCCGGGCTACCGGCGCGTCGCCGACAATTTCGACCAGCCCTTGCCCCGCATCTCCCACGCCACCGCCGTCTTTTGCCGGGAGGACTTTCCCTGCGCCGCCCTCGTCACCGAGGAGTTCGGCTCGGACACCATGAAGATGCCCCTGGCCCTGGTGGCCCTGCCGGGGGGCCGCTGTCTGCTGGGCGTCCACGCGCCGCCGCCGGCCCCGATCGACGCGAGCGGCATGGGCCCCTACATCGAGCGGCTGGCCGGCGTGATCGACCAGGGGCGCATGACCGAGGCCTGGGGCCCCTGCGCCGCCGGCGATCGGGTCGTGCTGGCCGGCGACCTCAACGCGGTGCCCCAAAGCCCCGCCTGGCGCCGCCTCGTCGGCCGTGGCCTGCACGACGCCTTCGCCGGCAGCGGCCTCTTCGCCGCCTCCTGGCCGGCCGGGGCGGGCTGGCCCAACGCCCCCTTCTTCCAGCTCGACCACCTGCTGCTCAGCGAAGAGGTCGCCTTGCTGGGGGTCGAGCGGGTGCGGGTGCCCGACACCGATCACAAGGCCACGCTGCTGGCGCTGGGCCCTACTTGAGCAGCTCCTCCACCGTGCGCTGATCGGCGCCGGGGAACTCGTACTGGTCGAAGTCTTCGGGGAGCACCCAGCGCAGGTCGTGTACGCGCAGCTTGTGGGGCTCGTCGTCGGTGGTGGCCTTGTAGACCACGAGATCGACGGTGTACTGCGGATACTCGTGGCTGACCTGCATCGACAGCTCGCCCACCACCACCTCGATGCCCATCTCCTCCTTCAGCTCGCGGCGCAGGGCCGCGGCGTCGGACTCGCCGGACTCCACGCGCCCGCCGGGGAACTCCCAGAGCAGGGGCATCGTGGCCTCCGGGCGGCGCTGGGTGATGAGGTAGGCGCCGCCGCGCTCGATCTCGGCGGCGACCACGCGGATGTGCCGCTTGCGGGGGGGGCGCATGGGGAAGGGCTCCTAGGGACAGGTCCGGCCGATGACCGACAGGCGACCGGTCAGCTCGCGGGCGAGGTCCTCGTCCTTGGTGTTGAACTGCTGGGCGGCGCAATACTCGTTGCCGGCGTTGGCGATGTCGCGCCGCTTCTCGTAGGCGTAGCCGAGCCCGTAGTGGGCGGCAGCGCTGGACGGCGAGGCGGCGACGGCAGCCTGGAAGTTGGCCTCGGCTGAGGAGTAGTTGCCCGCGTCGATCTCCGCCCAGCCCTTCTTGATCAGGCTGGCGGCGCTGCCGCGCGGCTTGCTCTCGGCCTTGGGGGCCTCGGCGCGGGGGGTGGAGGACTCGGTCGACGCGCGGGGCTTGGGCGCGGCGGGCTCCTTGGGCGCAGCGGGCTCCTTGGGCGGCTCGGCCTTGGGCGCCTCGGCCGCCGGCGCTTCGACCTTCGGGGGCTCGGCGGGCGGCGGCGCGGCCTCGGGGGCCGGCGAGGCCGGGGTGGGAACCGCGTCGACCGGATGGAGGTCCACAGCCCCGGGCGGCGTCTCCAGGGCTGCCGGCTTGACGTTGGAGAGGTAGCCCCAAACCAGCCCGATCCCGACGCAGACCAGCGTCACCGCGACCAGGATGGTGGAGACCGACACCTCCTTGGGGGCCGGCATCACGTCTTCGGCGTCGACGCCGCCGAGCGGCGCCCGCCCTTCTCCCAGCCCCGACTCGCCCCCTGCATCGCCAAAGCGCACCGCCGGGGACGGCCGCGGCTCTTCTTCGGTGGGGCTGTCGAAGGAGACGCCGGTGCTGCCGCCAAAGGAGGCCCCGCTGCCGAAGGACATCCCCCCGCCGAAGGAGGCCCCGCTGCCAAAGGAGGCCCCTGCGCCAAAGGCGGCGGCCGCCGTCGTGGGCGCCTCTTCGGTGGGGGCGTCGAGGTTGGTCTCGTCGGTGGGGTCCATCTGCTCAGTGGACTCAAACTCCGTGCCCTCGGGCTCAGACCGCCCCGGCCGGAAAGGCCAGGCCTCGGCCATCGCGTTGCCGCCGACGGCGCCGACCGCGCTCAGCCCGGCCGCTTCGACCACCTGGAAGAAGGACTCCAGATCGGGGCGCAGGCCGACAATCTCCCACTGTCCGTCGCCCGTCGAGACGAGGTCTTCGCGAAAGATGCGGCGCTCGACGATCCAGCGCTGGAGCGTCGCGGTGTCGCCGATCTCATAGGTCACACCGGCCTGCTTGAGCAGGGTGCCGCCGGGGGCCGCGCTGGGGGCCGGCGCGGCCATGACGGGAGGGCTCTGGGGCGCCTCGGGGGCCGGCTCGGGGGCCGCCGGGTTGTCCTCCTGACGCACCGCAACAAAGCGATGCCCGCAGGAGCTGCACCGGAAGCGCACATTGCGCCCAGAGTGCCCCTGTGGCAGGTCGTAGTCGTACTCGGTGCCGCAGTTGTCGCAGACGATGTGCACCTGGACCTATCCCCCGCCCTGAAGTCGGGCGATCTCGGCCTGAACCTCCGCCGCGTCGGGCGGGTTGCTGGCCAGGTACTTCTGATAATGCGTGATCGCGCCGGCCGTGTCGCCCTGCTGTTTGTAGACATCGCCCAGCAGGCGCTCGGCGCGCATGTAGCGGCGGCCGGCCGCCTTGTTCAGGTAGGGGATCGCCGCCTCGCCCTGGCCGGTGCGAACGAGACACTCGCCCAACTTGCCGTTGTAGGTGCCGTTGCCGGGGTCAGCGCTGACCGCGTTGCGGAACGCGGTGGCGCCGCCCGCGTAGTCGCCGCTGCGCATCGCCGCGTCGCCCACGGCGGCGTGATCGGCGGCGCTCGACGTCTGCCCACTCCCCGACGACGGCGGCGGCGCGCTGCCCCCCGAGGGCGGCGGCGTGTCGCGCCGGGCGCTCGATCCGCTGGTGGTACCGCCGCGCGGACCGACCGGGATCAATTCCTGATCGCCCTCCACCTTGAAGGCCTCGTCCTGGGCCGCCTGGGTCTCGGGGGTCACCGGCTGCAGACCCTTCTCGATCTCGCCGTTCACGTCTTTGCGCACATCCTCACCGCTGGGGGCACCCGCGCCTTCTTGCGGGGCTGGCGTGGGCGTGGGCGCCGGCGGCGTCTCCCCGCCGCCCTGCCCCTGCAGGAAGAGGTATCCCCCGCCCAGCGCGGCGCCGCCCAGCAGCAGGAGGCCCACCAGCACGAGGCCGAGCTTGCTGCCGCCCTTCTCGGCGGTCGCCACCGGGGGCGGCGGCGGCCGGGTGACGGTGGCCTCGGTGCGCGAGGTCGACTTGGGGGCCGACTTCTCCTTGCGCCGCTGCTCAAAGGGGTCGACGAAGCGCGTCGCCTCGGCCTTGGCGTTGCCCTGGGTCTGGTAGTCGGCCTTGGGCTCGGCCGGCCGGCTCTGAGAGGGCGCCTTGGCGGTGGAGACCGCGCCGGTGGGTGACTTCGCCAGTTGGGCGGCCGGCTTGGGCACCTCGGCCGTGATGGTCGAGGCCACGTTGCTCATGCCCACGATGTTGGTGGGGTCGTCGGACTCGTAGTCCTCGGCCCCGCCCGCCGCGGGCTCGGGGGGCGGCGGCGGCGCCGCGAGCGCGGCCTCGGCGGTGCGGTAGACCTCGATGAAGTGCTGCTCTAAGTTGCCCACCGTGCCGATCGGCTTCCACTCGCCGCCGGTGTAGGTGATGAGGTCGGTGGGGACGATGCGACCATCGCTGATGTACTTGGCCAGGGTCTTGTAGTCGCTGAAGTCATAGACGAGGCCGATCTTGACCTTGACCTTCCAGCTCTGAATGCCCACCTTGCGAAAGTCCAGGCTGTGGACGTCCAGCGGCGGCAGGGCCGCCTTGGGCGCCGGGGCCGGGGGTGCCGGCGGCGGCTCCACCACCGGGGCCGGCGTAGCGGCCGGCGGCTTGACCTCCCAGGCGCCGCCAAAGCCCATGTGCTCGGTGGTGCCCGGGTTGTGAAAGGCCTCCGCCGCCGGCGGCTCGGGGGCGCGCTCTTCGCGGTACACCACAAAGACGTGCTTGCACTTCGGGCAGGTCACCCGCGCGCCACGCCCCGTGATGCGCGCCTCGTCGAGCTTGTACTTTGACCCGCACTTGTCGCAGGCGACGACCATGGAGCGGTCGCGCCCACCATCGGGGATTGCGGGGGAACCACTGCGGGAGGAGGTACCTTCCATAGCCAGCGAACTCCAAGGTCCGAGACGCTACCACCTTGCGGGGCTGAACCGCAAACCCACACAGGGCGCCCCCCGCGACCCTCGGCGCCCCAACGCTGGCTCTGTCGCGATCTGCAAGGACAGACAGACAGACACCAGATCGAGGCCGCCCGCCCCGTTCGCGGCGCGCGAACACCGGACGATCCGCCCACGCCTGCCCAGCGGACAGGCGACGGGCGAGGCGCACCATCGGGGGCGAAAGATCAAGGGAGGATCACCTCAAGCTGCGCATACTGAAGGAAGACCGGCTTTGGGCCCTCCTTGTCGAAATGAATTGTCACCTTGATGTTGGGGGCCCGCCCCTCCAGCTTCCGCACCGTGCCCCGGCCGAACTTTTCATGCACCACCCGGCTGCCCACCTCGAGCTGCTCGGGGCGGGTCACCATGCGGGTGCGCAGCGATCCTTCGTCCTCCCCGTCGGGGGGCGGCACCGAGGCCACCGGCCGCAGCGAGGGCGCAATACCCGGTAGCGTGAGGGGCCGCGCCGGCGATGACGCAGGCGGCGTCGGGATCGGCGCGCCGGCCACCCGCGGCAGCGGCGGCGGAACCCCCACCGAACGACTCGGCCCCCCACCGAAGGCGGGCCGCGGCGGCGCATCGCCAAAGCCCAGCCGGGCCATCCGGCTGGCCCGATCCACCTCGGGGGCCGCCGTCGAGAAGCCGCCCCCGCCCGACATCGTCACCAGCGAGGTGGGCACCTCCTTCAAGAAGCGGGACCTCTCGGCCTCTTCAAAGCCGGTGCCCGGCACCAGCCGCCGCCGCGGGCGGCTGATGAAGAGGCGGTCCATGGCGCGGGTGAAGGCCACATAGACCAGACGCCGCTCCTCCTCGATGTCTTCCTCGCGCTCGCGGGCGCGGAAGTGCGGAAAGCCCCCCTCGTACATGCCCACCACGAAGACCAGCGGGTACTCGAGCCCCTTGGCGAGGTGGGCCGTGAGCAGCGTGACCTGGCCGCGCCCCTCGGGATCATCGGGCAGCTCGTCGGCTTGAGAGGCCAGCGAGGCGGTATCGAGGAAGCTCCGCAGCCGGTCGATCGGCTCGCGGGAGGCGTTGGGGTCGGGGTCGGCGAGGTGGTTGTTGGCGCTGATCGAGCGGACGAGCTCGTGGATGTTGTCGATGCGGCCTTGCGACTCGTCGGTGCCCTCGGCCTCCAGCATGGCGAGGTAGCCCGACTCCCGGGCCACCTTGAGCACCAGCTCCTCGGGGGTGGTCGTCAGGGTCGCCTCGCGCAGGCGGTCCATCAGGTCGACGAAGTCGGCGGCGGCCTTGCGCCCGCGGCCCCCTTCGCGGGCCCACTGCCGCGCCCCCTCCAGCAAGGGCACGCCCCCGGCCGCGGCAGCGCGGGCGCGCATCTCTTCGACCGCCTTGGGCCCGAGCTTGCGGCTCGGCACGTTGATCACCCGCTGACAGGCCATGTCGTCGGCCGGGTTCAAGGCCAGCTTCAGGTAGCTGACGATGTTCTTCACTTCGGCCCGGTCGTAGAACTTGCGCGCCCCCACCAGCACATAGGGGATCTTCTCGCGCATCAGCGCGCCTTCGAAGGAGCGCGAGGCCGCGTTGGTGCGGTAGATCACCGCCATGTCGGCCCAGCGCCGCCCCTCGCGGCCGAGCTTGCGCATCTGAGCCACCACCTGCGCCGCCTCGTCGTCGGGGTCCTGGCCGATCATCAAGGAGAGCTTCTCGCCCTCGGGGCGGGTCGGCCGCAGCTCCTTGTCCATCCGCCCCTTGTTGTTCTTCACCACCGCGTTGGCGGCCCGCAGGATGGTGCCCAGCGAGCGGTAGTTCTGCTCCAACCGGATGGTGGTGGCCTCGGGGAAGGACTTCTGAAAGTCGAGGATGTTGCGGATGTCGGCGCCACGAAAGCTGTAGATGCTCTGATCGTCGTCGCCCACCACCATCACGTTGCGGCTCCGCCCGCTGACCTTGCCCACCAGGGCGTCGATCAGCTCGAACTGCGCACGGTTGGTGTCTTGGTACTCATCGACCATCACATAGCGAAAGCGCTCCTGGTAGCGGGCCCGGATCTCCGGGCGGCTCACCAGCAGGTCGACCACCTTGTTGATGATGTCGTTGAAGTCGACGGCTTGCAGCTCGCCCAGGCGCTTGTCGTAGCCCATCCACACCTTGAGGAAGGGATCGCCCACCGGCAGCCGCCCCTCGACCTCCTCAAAGCTCTGGGGGCTCAGCCGCGCGTTCTTGGCCCGGTCGATGCGTGAGCGCAGCGCCGCCGGCGGCCACTTCTTGCGGTCGGTGATGCCCAGATCATCCATCAGCCCGTCGATGATCGACTTCTGGTCGTCATCATCGACGATGGAGAAGTCGCGGCTCAGGCCTACCGCCTCGGCATCCTGGCGCAGGAAGCGCACGCAGGCCGAGTGAAAGGTGGTGACCATGATGCGGTCGCCGTCGGAGCCCACGAGGTGGCGCACCCGCTCCTTCATCTCGGCGGCGGCCTTGTTGGTGAAGGTGACCGCCAGGATCTCCCAGGGCCGCACCCGCTGCTCCAGCATGTAGGCGATGCGGTGGGTGAGCACGCGGGTCTTGCCCGAGCCCGCCCCGGCGAGGCAGAGCACCGGGCCCTCGATGGTCTCGACCGCCCGCCGCTGCTCGGGGTTCAGCCCCGCCAGATCGATGCTCATGCCCCGCCTCCCTTCTTCTTCGCCTTGCGGGCCGCCCGAAAGCGCGCCGCCGCGCCCTCGGCCACCCGCAGGGCGCCCCGAGCCGTGACGATGGCGTCGGCCGGCACATCCTGGGTGATCACCGAGCCCGCCCCCACGATGGCCCCCTCGCCCACCCGCACCGGCGCCACCAGGGCGCTGTTGCTGCCGATGAAGGCCCCGGCGCCGATGTCGGTGTGGTGCTTGGAGAAGCCGTCGTAATTGCAGGTGATGGTGCCCGCGCCGACGTTGGCGCCCGCCCCCACCCGCGCGTCGCCCACATAGGAGAGGTGCGGCACCTTGGCCCCCGCCTCCACCCTGGCCTTCTTCAGCTCCACGAAATTGCCCACCTGGGCGCCGGCGTCCAGCACCGTCTCGGGCCGCAGGCGGGCGAAGGGCCCCACCGTACACCCGGCCCCCACCCGGGCCCCTTCGAGCACGCAGTAGGGCCGCAGGAGGGCGCCCTCTTCGACCACGCTGTCGGTGAGCACACATCCCTGGCCGATCTGCGCGCCCGAAGCCACCACCGTGCTGCCGCGCAGGGCCACGTCGGGCCCCACCGTCACATCGGTGCCCAGGCGCACCCC
>JBEIQK010000400.1:0-5865 GCA_040376505.1 Alphaproteobacteria bacterium
AGGGCGGCGGCGGCGGGATCTTCGGTGGTGGCCAGCGCGCCGGTGATGCGGCGGGCGGCCAGCTCCTCCCAGGTGCGGGGCAGGGCGTCGTCGAGGGGGCGGGACAGCTCCCAGCGATCCTCGGCGCCGCGGGTGAGCCAGCCCCGCGCGGCCCAGTCGCGGACCACCAGGGTGGCGAAGAGGGGGCTGCCGCGGCTGGCGGCGGCGACCGGCTCGGCCAGGGCTGGGGCGAGGCCGAACATGCGGCTGAGGAGGCCGGCGATGGCGGGATCGGCGAGGCGCTCCATGCGCAGCTCGACGGCGCCTTGCTCGATCAGGCGGCTGACCCGGGCGCGCAGGGCGGGGCTCTTCTCCAGGGCCACCGAGGAGAGCGTGGCCATCGCGAAGACCGGGCGCTCGCCCACGCTGCGGTCGAGCAGGGCTTCGCAGATCGCGAGGCCGTCGCCCTCTTCGGCGGCGAGGTGGGCGTCGTCGATGACGAGGGCGGCCCCGCCGCGCCAGGCCCGGGCGTCGAGGTGCCGGTAGAGGAAGGCGAGGCCGACGGCGGCGTTGACCGGCTTTTCGCCCTCGCGGGAGTAGCCACACCAGCGGGCCAGGGCCTGGGCCTCGCGGGCGAGGGCCTCGGGGGTGGACTGGTGGTCGCGGGCCAGCCAGCGGGCGAGGCGGCGCTCGGCTTCCTGGCGGGTGTCGTTCCAGGGGGCCAGCAGGTCGAGCACGGCGCCGCGGTAGCCGTCGTCCATGCCCGAGGGCTGGTTGTAGCGCAGCTCGACGGTCTCCATGTAGCCGCCGGCCTCCAGGGCCCGGGCGATCGACTCCACCAGACCGCTCTTTCCGCCGCCGGGCTCGCCGATGATCAAGGCCACGCGCGGCTGACCGCTGTCGACCACCTCGCGGGCCAGCTCCCAAAGCTGGGCCCGCTGGGGCTCCCGGCCGGCGCAGGGGGGCTCGCGCAGGCCGAAGAGGCTGAGGCTGGTGCGGTGCGGATCTTCGGCCCAGGGCTCCTCGGGCGGGTCGGCCGGGAGGGGGTCGGGGGGCACCCGGTTCCAGGTGGGGATGGCCTTCGGGTCGGAGACCGGCCGTCGCGGCACCGAGATCGCCTCCTGGGCCTCGGGCAGGATGAGCTGCGAGAAGGTGGTGGTGCCGAAGCCGGTGAAGGTGCGGGCGCGGGAGAGGGCGGCGCGGCGGACGGTCTCGCCGTCGATCTCCACGGCGGCCTCGGCCAGGGCCCGGCGCACGTCGGCCGCGCGGTCGAAGCGCTGCCGGGGGTCGGGATCGAGCAGGCGGGCCACCAGGGCGGCGAGGGCCGGCGGGGCGTCGGCGGCGAGGGGAGGGGGCGGGCGCAGGCGGCGCTCGAGCAGCGCCCGGGGCTCCTCTTCGACGGGGCCCCCGCCGAGGGTGGCGGCGAGGAGCAGGCCGACGGCGTACAGATCGGTCCAGGGGCCGAGCTCCTGGGCGCGGCCGGCGAGCTGCTCGGGGGCCATCCAGTCCGGCGTGCCGCTGATCGAGCGGCGGTCCATCGTCAGCTCGGTGAGCACGCCGGCGACGCCCAGATCGGCCACCCAGGCCTCTACACCCTCGGCCCCGCTGTGCAGCAGCACATTTCCGGGCTTGAGGTCTTGGTGCAGGAGGCCGCGGGCGTGCAGGGCCGACAGCGCGTCGAGCACCTGATCGAGGATGCGCAGCAGCAGGCGCAGGGGGGGGCGCATTCGCAGCAGCTCGGCGAGGCTGCCGTGGTCGGCCAGGGCCATGACGACGAAGGGGCGGCCATCCTGGAGGCGCCCGGTGTCGAAGACCGGCACGATGCGCGGGTGAAGCACCGATGCGCACAGCGCCACCTCGCGGGCGAAGCGGGCGCGGAAGCGGGCGTGGACGGCGAGTTGGGGCCGCACCACCTTGATCGCGACCGGTCGGTCGCCGAGCGCGTCGATGGCCCGGTAGACGGTGCCGGTGGCGCCCTCGCCGATGCCGGCCTCGGCCCGGTAGCGGGCGGGCAGCGGCGGCAGGGGGCCGGCGTGGCTCAGAGCCGCAGCCCGACGGCGAGGTGCAGCTTGTCGGAGATGAGGCGCGAGAGGAAGGCGGCGAGTGGCTCTGCCGTGTCGCGCTCGTTCCAGGTGCCACCGACCTTGCGGAAGTGGGCGGCCCGTCGATTGGCCGAGAGCCACAGCTCGTGGGTGGGGGTCTGCTGGGAGAGAACAAAGACGCTGCCGTCTTCTTCGAAGGTGATCTGAAGGTTGCCCTCGGTCAGGCGGGCCTCCAGGCCATCGGAGTCCACGGCGTCGAGCTGCACCATCAGCTGCTTGAGCAGGGTTCCCACCGCGAGGCGGAAGGCGGCGTCATCGGCGAATTCAGAGGCGGGCATCATGGCTCCTGGGGAGGGGAGCTGGGGGGTAGCCCCCTGGTGGCCGCGGGCAACCGCGCGGCGAGGTGACGGCGGAGCAGGGCTTGCAGGCGGAGGAGCGCGGCGTCGATCTCGGCGAGTCCGACGGCGCCCACGCTGAGGCGGAACCAGCCGCTCTCCTCCATCAGGTCGAAGGCCTGGAAGGGGACCACGGCGATGCCGGCCTCATCGAGGAGCCAGCGGCGGATCTCCTCGTTGGTGGCGAAGGGCTGGCCGATCAGATCGACCCGAAACGAGAGGTAGATGGCGCCCTGGGGCGCGATGCTGTTCACCGGCAGGCCCTCGGCCACCAGGGCCTGGATGCCGTCGTGAAAGCGGTCCAGCCGGGCGTTGACGGCGGCGCGGAAGTCCGTGAGGTAGGCCTCGACCGCCGGCACATCCTGAAGGAACGCAGCGGCGGCCACCTGCTCGGCCCGCGGCGCCCAGGCCCCGACATGGCCGATCAGCGCGGCCATCCTCGAGGCGAGGTAGGGCGGCATCACGGCCCAGCCGACCCGCAGGCCGGTGCCCGCAAAGCCCTTGGAGAGGGCGTCGACATGCACCACATAGGGGGCGCAGGCCGGCACCAGGGCCACCGGGTTGTGGTGGGTCGCCCCGTGCCCGGTGAGGGGCCAGTAGACCTGATCGAAGAGCAGCACGCAGGGGCGCTCTCGGCCGGCGTTTTCTTCGACCAGCGCGGTGGCGATGCCGGCCAGCACGGCGGGATCGATGACCGTGCCGGTGGGGTTCTGCGGCGAGTTGAGGATGACGAGGCGGCTCTCGCGGATGGCCGCCCGGGCCATCTCCACGGTGGGAAAGAAGTTGTCTTCGGCCCGGGTGGGCACAAAGCGGTGGTCGGCCTGGGTGAGGTGGGCGTAGTAGCCGACGTTCCAGCCCGGGGTGAAGCTGGTGGTGCGGTCGCCGGGCTCCACCAGCAGGCGCCAGGTGGCGTAGATCGGCGGCCGGGCGCCGCTGGCGACCACCACGCAGTCCGGGGTCCACAGCAGGCCCTGGGTGCGGGCGTACCAGGCGCAGATGGCGGCCTTGAGGGCGGGCAGGCCGTCGGGGGGCGGGTAGTTGGTCTCGCCGGCCTGCAGGGCTGCCTGAATGCGGGTGCGCAGGCCCTCGGGGATGGGAAAGTGCGCCGGGGCGAAGTCTCCGACGGTGAGGTTGCACACGGTCTGCCCGGCGGCCATGCGCTGGCGGACGGCGGCGGCGATGCCCAGGATCATCGATCCGGACATGCCCATCATGTGGGGGGTGACGAGGCGCCGCTGGGCGTCGTCGGCGTCAGCGGGGAGGTAGGCAGCGATGTCGACTGGCATGGCGTCGGCCTAATCCGTTCGCCCGGGCGCCGCGACGGAGCGCCGGCGACCGCGCCGATCAGCCGATCGCCGGCCCCAACTCCGTGATGCGGGTCACCAAGGCGGGCGGTGACAGGGCGCTGAAATGAGCGAGGGCCTGGGTGGCGGCGCCGATCATGTCGGCGGCGACCAACACCAGCTCGCCGGCTGCGCCCCCCACGACCAGGAAGGCCCGACGGCCGCTGCTGGCGGTGGGCCGGGCCACGGGCGGATCGGGGATCTGATGGCGGCGGCGGTACAAGCGCACGGCCTCGCGCGTGACCCCGGCCTGGGCTGCGACCTCGTCATCGGCGCGCACGCCGATCAGCGCCCGCCACGGGTTGAGCTTGCTGCGGCGCGGCGCCCGGTCGGGGCCCCGTTGGCCGCGGCCCGCGCCGCCGGGCTCACCATCCCTTTCCGGGGGGGGAGATGATTGCGCCGGACGAACGCCAAACTTGTACCCATCATATGCGGGTACGCCGTGCTTGCGACGGTAGCGGCCGACGATGGACGTGCTGGTGCCCAACTCTTCGGCGATCTTGTGGTCGGGCTCAATGCCCAGGCGATGCCTGATACTGTCGAGCTGAGGGTAGTCTTTGCGCTGCCGGGGCACCGGGTTTGCCTCCTTCGATTGCCCGCAGGGTAGCCCACGACTTGGGGGGGTGCCAACCTTGAGTACAGCCACGTCTGGCGAGCGAATTTCGGCTCACCAGGTGGCAGATTTGAAAGTCAGGCCATTCGAACAGCGGGTGGGGATGGGCGACAGATCGACGCTTCTCCGCTGTAGGCCCGCCTCGGCGATGGTCGGTGCCACCCGCGGTGTCCCTGGGTGGGGGTGCGAGGTGGTGACGGATTTTGACAAGTCCGAATACATACGGATGGCGCGGGGACGCCGTGATCGGCGCGGCCCCCGCCCCTCGGTTGCAAGGCGGCCGACCCTCCACACCCATCGTCGCTCTGCTTGATCCCGGTCAGGATGTACGGTGGCTGGTTGGCCAGTGCGCTCAGATCGGCATCAGGCCGCGATCGATCTCGCGTCGCCAGGGATGGACGCGCAGGGCGGCGCGATCGGCGGCGTCGAGGTTGCGGTACATCCGCTCCACCTCGGCCAGGGCGGTGCGGAACTGCTCGCGGGCCGAGCCGGCGAGGCCGCAGCGCAGGATGGCCCGGCCGCGCACCAGCGTCGCGGACACACGCAGGGGGCGGGCCTCTCCGTTCTCAATCCAGTCCGAGACGGGGGTGAGCAGGCGCTCCACCTCTTCTTCGTCCACGGCGTGGGCGGCGCGGCGCACGCAGGCCTCAGCCAGCCAGGGGCGGTGGGCCCGCTGCGAGAGGGTGACGATGGCGGCGTCGAGGATGGCCTCTCCGCGCTCGCGGTGACCGGCGCGGCAGAGGGCCTCGCCCAGCAGGGCATCCCGCAGACTTCGGTCGGGGCTGCCTTCGGCGAGGCTGGCCGGCGCGCGCTCCAGCAGCTCGATGGCCTCCTGCCACTGCGAACACGCGAGGCAGAGGCGGGCCCGGGCGAGGGTCAGCTCGATCTGCAGGCTGACGCTCGACCGACTGGAGTCAACGGCCATCGCCTCGGCGATGAGCTCGCGGGACTCGCCGGGCTGGTAGAGGTCGACCCGCACCCGGGCGCAGGACAGCAGCAGCGAGGCGATCACCGAGGGCAAGCCGCTCGCCCGGGCCAGCTCCAGGCCGAGGGCGCCCGCCCGCAGGGCCTCGGAGTAGCGGCCCTGCGCGCGCAGGATCTCCACGAGCTGTACGGTGGCGGCGGCGCTCCCGCGCGGCTGGGCGCTCTCTTCGAAGATCTGACGGGCCCGCTGGGCGGCGGTCTCGGCGAGTGCCAGCTCCCCCTGGGCGAAGCGGGCCTCGGCGAGGCCGAGCCAGGCGTCGCCGCGCAGATCGGGGCCGAGCAGGCTCGCCGAGGCCTCGATGGCGAGCTGAAACCAGAGGACCGCGTGATCGGGCGCACCTTCTCGGGCGGTGAGGTGCCCGCGCACCAGGGCGTCGCGGGTGCGCAGGCCTTCGGGGAGGGGATCGGGCAGGCCGGCCAGGGCGCCGATGGCCTGGGGGAGATCGCCCCGCCGCAGCGACGCCATCGCGCGCTCGAGCATCACCTCGGGCATCAGGGCGTGACTGGCC
>JBEIQK010000725.1:0-3367 GCA_040376505.1 Alphaproteobacteria bacterium
CACGATACCGAGCTGAACCGGCTTACGCTCTACGCCGCCGCCATCGACGTCGACCCGGCTGCCCCCCTGGCCCGCTCCTGGACGCGCCAGCGCTTTCCGAGCCCGCCCCTGCCGCCCAGCGGCCGCCAGAGCATCCTGCCGATCGACCTCGGGCCCCTCGTCCTGCCTGCCCTCCCCCGCCAGCGCCTCGCCCGGGCGCTGCTCGCCTACCTCTCCCTCCGCGCCCCCGAAGGCTGAGCCATGAACTGGATCTTCGCCGCCATCGTCCTCTCCAGCGTGCTCTTCGCCGCCCTCACCGGCACCCCCGACGCCGTCGGCAAGGCGGCCATGGAGGCCGCCAAGTCCAGCGTCGATCTGGCGATCGGCCTCGCCGGGTACATCATCCTGTTCACCGGCCTGATGAAGATCGTCGAAGAGGCGGGCGGGCTCGCCCTGATGGCGCGGGTGATTCGGCCCGTGCTGGTGCGGCTCTTCCCCGATGTGCCCGCCGATCACCCAGCGATGGGCGCCATCATCATGAACCTCGCCGCCAACGTGCTGGGCCTCGGCAACGCCGCCACCCCCTTTGGCCTCAAGGCGATGAAGGAGCTCGACAGCCTCAACAAAGAGAAGGGCACCGCCACCAACGCGATGGTGCTCTTTCTGGGCATCAACACGAGCGGCGTCGCCGTGCTGCCCACCGGCATCATGGGCGTGCGGGCGCTGGCCGGATCGGTCGATCCGGCCTCGATCTTCCCCACCACGCTGCTCGCCACTGGCTGCAGCACGGTCACGGCGGTGGTTATCTGCAAGCTGCTGGAGCGCTGGGGGCCCTTCAAGCGCAGCCCGGCGCAGACCGAAGCCGACGAGGCGATCCGCGCGGCCCGCGCCAACAACCCCGACCCGGCCGATCCGCTGGCCATCGGGCTTCTCTTCGCCTTTGCCGCCGGGCTCATCGGGCTGGTCGGCGCGGTCTTTGTGTGGAAAGAGGCGGCCAGCAACTGGATTCTGCCGGGCCTGATCGCCGGGATGGTGCTGGTGGGCGTCGTCCGCAAGGTGCCGGTGTACGAAACCTTCGTAAAGGGCGCCAAAGACGGCTTTCAGATGGCGCTGGGCATCATCCCCTTCCTGATGGCGATCCTGGTGAGCGTGGGCATGCTGCGCGCCAGCGGCGGGCTCGGCAAGATCGTGTCGCTGCTGGCGCCGATCACCGAGCCCCTTGGGATGCCGGGCGAGGTGCTGCCGCTGGCCCTGCTGCGCCCCCTGTCGGGATCGGGCGCCTTCGCGCTCACCACCGACCTCATCAAGACCCACGGGCCCGACACCTACATCGGGCAGCTCGCCAGCACCTTGCAGGGCTCCACCGAGACCACCTTTTACGTGCTGGCCGTCTACTTTGGCTCGATCGCCGTCATCAAGAGCCGCCACGCGGTCACCGTGGGCCTCGCCGCCGATCTGGCGGGGGCCTTGGGCTCGATCCTGGCGGTGAAGCTGCTGCTGGGCTGATCTTCAGTAGGTGATCATCCACAGCCCCGACTTGGCGTCGGCATTTTCGAGCACCTCGGCCCGGGTCATCTTGAGCTGGGCGCCGCTGTCGGAGTCATTGACCAGGAAGTGGCTCGGGTTCTTGGCGTCGCCCTCAAAGCCGACGATCGGCGACCAGTGGCCGCTCTGGCCGTAGGTGTGCGCGTGGCGGCTGCCGACCCGCAGGTGCGGGTAGCGGTTGCTCGCCTTCGGCAGCTTGACCACCGTGCCGGTCATCGCCACCCAGCCCATCGGCACCGGCTTGCCGGCGGCCAGCTGCGCCACCACCTGCTCGAAGCGCCCTCCGGTGGTGAAGGCCGCGTTCTTCAGGCCCTGGTCGCGCATTCGGCCGGCCATGCCAGCCCCCGAGGAGCCCTGGCCGCGGGTGTAGACGCCGCTGGAGAAGGCCGACAGCTCGCGCTGGCTGCGGGGGTTCGCCTGGATGCCATTGGCTTGCAGCGTCATCATCATGGTGGCGATGCCGCAAAAGCCGTCGGCGTAGGGGTGGTCGAGGTCGTACTGATCGATGATCGGCGCCTTGCCGCCGCCCGCCGGCCGGCCGCTCTTGAGCGCCGCGTAGGTGGTCTTGCCCACCCGACCGTTCACCTGGACCCCGTGGCTGCCCTGAAAGGTGCGCACCATCTGGGCCGTGGTGGGGCCGTAGTCGCCGGTCTGGCCCGCCGTACCCATGCCCAGGAGCTTCTGCAGCTCGGTGACCGCGGGCCCGCGGTCGCCCTGCTCGAGGATGGCGCCGCCAGCGACAAGGCCGGCCAACGAACCCTTGAGCGGCGCCCGGGTGGCCTCGGCTGCCGGGGCCGACTCGGCGACCGGCGCGGCGGAGGCCGACGTCGCAGCCTCGGCCGGCGGCTTGGTCGGCGCCGTGGGGGTGGGCGCCCCGCCAAAGCCTCGGGACAGGGCCCGGGCCCGCGCCCAGACGTCGTTGCTGTAGTCGCCCTCGTGGGTGAAGCGATCGACGCTGGCCACCGAATCGACCCCGCCCATGCCGGCGTTGTAGGCGGCGATGGCCACCTGAAGCTGCTGGGCGGCGGTGGCCTTGGGGAACTTCGCCTTGGCGTCGGCGAGGTTGTCCGCCAGGATCGCGGCGGCGTGCTCGAAGTGGGCCTGGCTGGCGGGCCCACCCTGGGCCGCGTGGTAGCGCTTGTCGACCTGCATCACGCCGTAGCCCTGGCCATCCCAGATCGAGTAGCCGCGGCTGTCGAGTTGGGAGCCGCCGCGGGTCTCCCGGCTGGCGATGGCCGCCAAAACCGCGGGCGGCAGCTTGTACTTCGCCGCCGCCGCCTCGATCGCCGCCTTGTGCGGGCTCAGGCGACCGGCGTCCTGGCGGGCCAGCTCTTCGGAGCCCTTGACGCCCCCCTGGCTGGCCCCCTGGTTGGCGGCGTGGTCGGCGGAGATGCCCTTGGTCTGTTGGGTGAAGAGGACGGCGTTGGCGCCGCCCCCCTGGCGCAGGGAGCCCAGGGTTTGGGGGCCCACCTTGCCGTCGACCTTGAGGCCGCGCTCGGCCTGGGCCTTCTGCACCGCTGCCAGGGTGGTCGGCCCGAAGCGCCCGGTCTGGCCACCTTCTCCAAAGCCAAGGAGCCGCTGAAGCTCCACCACCGCCATGCCTCCATCCCCGAGGATCAGCACACCGCCGCCCTGGATGTAGGCGTCGAGCGAACCCGAGATGCGCGCCGGGGCGCTCGAACTGGGGGACAACGCCTGGACAGACTCTGCAGCGGGCGGCGTGGCGGACCGTTGGGGGCTGGCCTGGGTCTTCATGCAGGGTCTCCGTCGGGCCCCCGCCGCCTCGAAGCCGAGGGCGCTGCGCGAAGGCTCACGTCGACAAATCTACCGAAGGGGTAGTGCC
>JBEIQK010000318.1:0-6994 GCA_040376505.1 Alphaproteobacteria bacterium
CCGCCGCCGCCGCCTCGGCCCAGCGCGCCGGGCGAGGTGGCCCGCACCGGGCTGGTGCCGGGCGTCCAGGCCTGCGGTCGCTGCGGCGGCCCCCTGCGGCTCGTTCGCGAAGAGCCCGAGCGGCGCCTCGACTTCGCCTGGCAGAGCCTGCGCTGGCTGACCGTGCACCGCCCGGTCTGGGACTGTCCATCCTGCCCCAGCGAGCCGGCCCGCAAGGCCACCGAGCCGGCCTTCGCCGCCCGGCGGATCCCCGTCGGAAATGGGCTGCTGGCCGAGCTCATCTGCGCCCGCTACGAAGATCACACCCCCTTGGCCGCATTGGGTCGCCTGCTGGCCAGTTGGGGCTGCCCGGTCTCCGACCTCACCCTGGCCGAGGAGCTGGCGCGGCTCTCCAAGGCCGTCCTCCCCGTGGCCGAGGCCGTCCGCGCCGAGGTGATGGCCCATCCCCAGGAGCAGGACCCCGAGCCGGCCCGCTACGCGGAGGTCCTCGGGCAGACGGTGCGCAAGGGCGCCCTCGCGGGGCGCAGCAGCGCGCGGAGCTGCGCCTTCTTCGTGATGCCCGACGGCAAGCGAAGCCTGGAGTCCACCGGCAAGAGCCGGCCCCTGGCCCGCCTGCTCACCCTGGCCACGGTCGGCCGCGGGCCCGACGGCGTTCTCGGCGCCACGCGCCAACGCTTTCGGGCCCAGGTCTGGGTCGAGCCCGAGCGGGCCGGGCGGGCCCTGCACCTGCTGCACGGCTTTGGCCTGGCTCGGGGTCTCGGCGACGCCCGCGCCGCCGAGGCCGCCCTGCGCGCCTGGGCCGAGGCCGAGCGCGCCACCTTCGTCGACCCCTCCACCGGCTACGAGGCCGCCGTGGTCTACGTCCTCGCCCAGTGGGAGCGCCTCGTGGCCGACCCGCCGCGCGAGACCCTCACCCTGGCCAAGGGCACCCCCCGCGAGTGGGGCTTTGATGCCCAGGAGGGCGGCGCCACCGCCTTCGCCGCCTGGTGCACCCTCATCGCCTCCTGCCAGCGCAACGGACTGCGCCCCTGGCGCTACCTCAACGCCCTGCTCGACGCCCTGGCCGCCGGGCGCCTCGGCGAGCCCGAGGGCTGGCGCCCCGATCGGGTGTCTCTGCCCTGAGCTTCAGCCGCCCTCCAGCTCCATCTGCGCGGTGGCAGCGGCATCGGCGACGAGGCTGTCGGGATCGTCGAGGGCCGGCGAGACCAGGGTGAGGCCCACCGCCGACCGACCGGCGGCGCGGGCGGCCCGGGCGATGGCGCGGGCAGCGGCGGCGCGCACATGGGGGTCGGCGTCGCGAAAGAGGCCCGACAGCGTGCGCAGCGACGCCGCCTCTCCCAACTCGCCCACCGCCACGGCGGCGGCGGCCCGCACGCCCGCGTCGGGATCGGCGAGCAGCGAGCGCACCGCCGGCTCCCACTCACGGCGACGGAGCAGTTGGGCCGCGAGGCAGAGCCCGCGCCCAACCAGGGGGGGCCCGCCGGGCCGGTGATCCTGCACGAGGCGGGCCAGCTCGGCGGGGTTGCAGCGCAGCAGCTCGGCCACCACCGATCCGCGGGCGGAGGGGCGGATCAGGCCCATCAACACCACCAGATCGCCGATGTCGCTGGGGCTTGGGTGGGGCATCTCCACGGTGGGATCGGCGCTCCAGAGCACGTCGCCGCGGGCGAAGACCAGCAGCCGGGCCGAGCGGGGGCGCACAAAGGGGCGGGCGACGGGCGCTGGGGCGGGCCGGCCATTGGGGGTGGTGGGCCGATCGGCGAAGAGGTCGTCGAGGCTGAGCGCCGGCCCCGCCGCCGCGGCCCGGCTCACCACCGGGCGCGCCGCCGAAGGGGCGTGAACATCGAGGGCGGGGCGGGCGGTGACGCTCATGCCCTCGCGCATCACCGTGGGGGCCGAGGCGCTCACGCTGCGCGGCGGGGCCGGCCGGGAGGGCGCCGCAGACGCCGCCGCCGGGGGCGCCGGGGCCACAACCGGCGCAGGGTCCGCCGCGGGCGCCCGGGAGCGCAGGGCGGTGGTGCCGTCGATCTCCACGCGCGGGCGCGGCTCGGGGGGGCGCAGGCTGGCGGGGGGCTCGGGGCGCAGCCCCAGGACATGGTCGAGCCAGGCGGCGCACTCCTCGATGCTCCAGCGATCCTCGGCCCGCACAGCCATCGTGGCCCGCACAAAGGCCTGAAGCTGCTCGCCGGCCTTGGTGCGCACCAGCTCGCGGGGCAGACTCGGCGGCAGCCGCTCACGCAGGGCCTCGAAGTAGTCTTCGAGATCGCTGTCGGGCGGCATGTCGATGGGGGGCCGGGCGGTGAGGAGAAAGCAGCAGACCCCGCCCAGGCTGAAGACATCGGAGGCCGGCGTGGCGGCCTCGCCGAGAAACTGCTCGGGGGCGGCGTACTGGGGGGTCCCGATGAAGGCGCCCTGGCGGGTAAGCCCCGACGAGAGCCCGCGATCGACCTTGGCGATGCCGAAGTCGGCCACCCGCACATGGGGGATCTCGGTGCGGGGCACCTCGCGATGCAGCAGCAGGTTGGCGGGCTTGAGGTCGCGGTGAACGATGCCGCGCTGGTGCGCCACCTGCAGGGCCTCGGCCACCTGCCGGAGGATGCCGGCCGCCGTCCAGGGCGGGATCGGCCCCAGGCGCTCCACCCCCTCTTCGAGGTTCCCGCCCGCCTCAAAGCGGGTGACGAGGTAGGGGCTGTGCCCGTCGCGGTGGACGAAGCCCAAGCACTGGACGATGTGCTCATGGGCGAGGTCGCGCAGGATCTGGGCCTCGGTGGCGAGGCGGCGGAGGAAGGGCCCGCCGTCGCGCTGGGCGTGGAGCACCTTCACCGCGAGGTCGGGCCCGAAGGGCGCGCCCTGATCGTCGATCTCACGCGCCCGGTAGGCCACGCCGGCGCCGCCGAGGGCCAGGGCTCGGGTGACCCGGTAGCGGCGGTCGATCAGGTCGCCCTCTTCGAGGAGCTGACCCCAACCCCCGAGCGGGCGGCGGGCCTTGCAGGACAGATTGACGCACTGCTCGGCCGAGGCGGAAAAGTGCGTGAGACAGCGGGTGCAGTAGGCGGCGGCGGGCATGGCTCCCACCTTTAGCCCGATCGACCGCGAACCCGCTTGTGGCAGCGATCAGCCCACCGCCGGACCCAGGTAGCGGATCGCCGTGACCCGGGCGCCCGGGCGGCGGCGGGCCAACGAGGCCGTGACGTTCGAGGCCGCCGCGGCGATGTCGGTGGCGATGGTCACGATCTCTTCGGCCTGGCCTTCGATCAGCACGCTGAAGCCCTGCAAGGCAGCGCCTGGGGCCGACTTCGGCAAGGCCTGCCCCCCCGGCGGCATGCCCGGCGGAAGCGCATAGGTGTCCGGCAACGGAGCCACGAAGTCGCCGACGATCTGCTCCGCGTCGAGGCCGATGCGGTAGACCGCCTTGATGTTGTGGCGACGGCGAAAGGCCCGGACGTTCTGCGGCGTCACGCCGGCCTTGGTGGCGATCTCGGCGTCGGAGATCTTGCCCAGCAGGCTCAAGAAGGGATCGAGCTTGGAGCGGCGTCGCGAGGCGGCGTCCCCTTTTTCGGCGGCCATCACCGGAGCGCTCCGCCCGCTGGTGCGCCGAGCACCCTGCCGAAATCCAAACTTGTGCCCTTCGTAGCCCGTCAGACCCACCCGGCGCCGATAGCGACCGACGGTGGGCGCGGTGGTGTTGGCCATCGCGGCGATCTCATGATCAGGCATCGAGCCCATGAGGTGCTTGAGGGCGTCAAGCTCTGGGTAGGCTTTGGGTTTGCGGGGCATGGGGCCGGTTGTCCTTCCTGGAGCGAAGCGTTGGGACTTCATCACGCCAGCGGTCGGGGGGGATGCCAGAGGTGGAAGATTCGGCGGGAGCGAAGACCGGAAACGGCCATCCGAACCAGTCAGGTTTGACTTATGCAAGCACGATGCAAACTCGCCGAAACCACCGATTCCGAAGACTTTATGGCCCTCCCCTGCCTGGGATGGCCACAGAGTTTGTGCGCGAATCGACCGGTAGAATATGTCATCCACCCGGCGATCGCAACCACGACAACAACAGAGAACCGCCTCCACGCAATAAGGCGGGATCGACGTTGGCTACCGTGGTTTCCCCCTTTCAACCCTGGCCGTTCCCTGGCGGGCGCAAAACTTCAGCATATCCACCAAAACACGCATAGATGGCTCACAACCGCATCACAGTGTTGCCCCCACCCTGAGGCCACCCGATCGGAGAGATCCGGTTGGGGGGGCGTTGTTCATGATCGTCGAACGCAAAGTGCCTCGGTCGCAACTGTTCTACCAGTAATCGGCGGTGACAGTCACGGAGCCCACCACACGCGTCAGGCAGGCGATGCGCAGCGCGGGGTCCACCCGGTTGTCGGCCTTGATCTTCCGCTCCTGCGGCGTCTCCGGGCTCAGCGCTGCGTGCCCTTCGAGGATCCGCAGGCCGCAGCGGCCGCAGAGGCCCTCCCCCGGGCAGGCGTGGGCCAGCGGCAGGCCTTGGCGCATCGCAGCGGCGAAGAGCGTGCTCTGGTCGGGCAGCTCGCTGAGCTGACCCTCGGGCAAAAAGCGGACGCGGGCGGCCAGAGGCGCTCCACAGGGGCAGAGGATCCAGGCCAGGGTTAGCCGGGCGCATGCCTGTGGACACCACGCTTCGCTACGACACCCTCCTCCCTTCCTCGTTTGGCGCCCTGCCCGCCTCGGTCGGCTCGATCGCCCTCCTCGGCAAGCGCGCCTTGCTGCGGGCCTCTCCCTATGCCGCGGCCCTCGGGCTGAACCCCGAGACCTGGGCGGCGATGCTCGCCGACGCCAACCCCGGCGACGCTGGCGGAATCGCCACAACCTACCTGGGCGACCGCCTGCTCCTCGCGGGGGCCATTCCCGACCTCTGCTCGCGGCACAACAGCCCCGCCCGCGCCGACGCCCTGCCGCCCCTGGCCCGCCGGATTCGCGGCAACCGCGACGCGGTCATCGTCGTACACATCGAAGACGCCAGCCAGGCCTTGCCGATGGCCCTGGCCCTGGGGCGCGCCTTCCCGCTCTTCTCTGAGGCCACCAGCCCGCGGCTCGCGCGCGAGGTCCGGGTCTGCATCGTCGGCCCCCAGGGGATCATCGACGAGCCGGGCCTGCGCCTCGCCACCGAGGCCTCCCGCTTCGCCGGTCGTCTGGTCGATGCGCCCCCCGACGCCCTGCATACCAGCGCCTTCGTCGCCGAAGCCGAGGCGGTCGGCGCCCAGTTGGGCGTGCCGGTGGAGGTCCTGCAGGGCGAGCGCCTGCGCGAGGAGGGCTACGGCGGCCTGTGGAACGTCGGCCGGGCCGCCCCCCATCCGCCGGCCCTGGTCACCCTTCGCTACCAGCCGACGGGCGCCACCCGCCACGTCGCCTGGGTGGGCAAGGGCATCGTCTACGACACCGGCGGGCACTCGCTCAAGACCAAAGAGGGCATGCCGGGCATGAAGGGCGACATGGCCGGCGCCGCCGCCGTGCTGGCCGCCTTTGCCGTCGCCGTGCAGATGCAGGTGCCCTACGCGATCACCGCCGTGCTCTGCCTCGCCGAGAACAGCATCGGGCCCACCGCCATCCGCCCCGACGACATCCTCACGATGCGCTCGGGCAAGACGGTGGAGGTCAACAACACCGACGCCGAGGGCCGCCTCGTCCTGGCCGATGGCGTGGCCCACGCCGCGGCCGGCAAGCCCGATCTGATCGTCGACATCGCCACCCTCACCGGGGCTGTGCTCGCCTCCAGCGGCAAGGTCCACGCGGGCATCGTCTCCAACGACGAAGCGGTCGAGCAAGCGGCGCTGCAGGTCGGCCGCCGGGTGGGAGAGCCCTGCCACGCCCTGCTCTGGGCCCCCGAGCTGCTCCGCCGGGAGTTCAAGAGCGCGGTGGCCGACATGAAGAACTCGGTGAAAGACCGCAACAACGCGCAGTCCTCCTGCGCGGCCTGGTTCATCGCCGCCCACCTGCCCGACCCAGCCCAGCCCTGGCTGCACGTCGACATCGCCGGCACCGCCTGGGACGCCGAGCGGCGCGGCACCGGCGCCGGCATCGGCCTCCTCCTGGGGCTGGGCGCGGGGCCCCTGCGCAGCGGCGGCTAGGTGGCGCCCCTGCTCCTCGGGCTGGGCCTGGCCCTCGCTGGCGGGCCGCTGGTTGTGGTGGGGGAGACCGTCGGCGACGCCGTCGTCACCGATCAGATCGAGGGGGCCGACGTCCACCGCATCGTGCTGCGCCTGCCCGACGGCCGCCCCTTGCAGGTGGAGCGGATGGCCACCCGACCGGGCTTCACCGGCGCCTGCGAGCACGAGGGGATCAGCCTCTACCCGCGCTGGGAGCTGCTGGGCGAAGCCGTGGAGGTCGAAGACCAGCCGCCCTCGGTGCGCGCCCTCTGCGACCGCCTCACCGCCGGCGCCACGGCACCGGAGCTGCCGGGCCCCGCGATGGATCCGCCGCCCGCATCGGTCTCCGGCAGTGTGCTGCCCCCCATCAACGAGCCCCGGCTGCTGCGCGGCCTCCTGGGGATCTGCCTGGCGCTGGGCCTGCTCGTGGGCGGGGGCGCGCTCCGAAAGCAGGGCCTGCGGGCGCTGGCTGAGCCGGCGGCCTGGTTCGGCCTGGCCCTGGCGCTGCGGGCGCTTCGGCAGCCCCTGCCCTGGGTGGGGCCCGACGCCTCCTTTGAGGTGATCGGCCTGGCCCTCGGCGATCAAGACCCGCACCCCCTCTACCGCGGGGGCTACGCCGCCCTCCATGCCGCCGGGCAGGCCCTCTTCGACGATCGCCTCGCGGCGATCTGGGCCACCCAGGCCCTGCTGGGGGCGCTGGCCGTGCCGCTGCTCTGGGCGCTGCTGCGGGGTCTGGTGCCCGAGGATCGGCTGCCCGCCCGCCTCGGCGCGCTGGCCCTGCTGCTCTCGCCGGTCCACCTCGCGCTGTCGGCCTCGGAGTCCCAGCACATCGGCCTGCTGACCCTGCTGGTCGGCGCCGGGGTCGCGCTCGCCGGTGAGCA
>JBEIQK010000025.1:0-19858 GCA_040376505.1 Alphaproteobacteria bacterium
ATAGGCAGTCGGGGCGGTGACGACGAAGTCGTGTTGGCCATCGCCATTTTGATCGGTCGTGACGACCGCTCGGCCGAAGCCTTCGCCCGTGTTTAGAGCTTCAGATGGAATGATTTCCAGGCTGTGGTTGTCACTATAGTAGGCTTCACCAGACAAAGGCATGGACACCACTGTGACAGCGCCTCTACGACTTTCGTGAACAAACATATTTGAACTATGAGCTACGAGATCAACATGTCCGTCTCCGTCGATGTCACCTGAACAAAACAAATCGGATCCAAGCCCCAGATGCGAACGATCTCCAATCAACCTTGCATCAACCGTCTCATGTGCGTAACCACTTGTCCAGACGCGACCACCCAACCACCGTCGAAGCTCTCCCGAAGTAGACAGGCCATCCGGCTCATATCCAGCTACTCCCGCGAAGAGGTCCGCAAATCCATCACCATCATAGTCACAGGAGGCCACAATCCCACCCTCGTAGTCTGCCTCACCCCACACAGTCGCACTTGCACTACCACGATTTATGGCATTCGTTGGGAAAGACTCAAATCGATCAATCACTCCTATGGCGACACTGCTCGCCGGCTCAATCACGCCAGGACCGGACGCATACAATTCTGGTACTGCATCCCCTTCCAGATCGGCAACAATCGCTGAAAAACCGTAGAAAGAGTAGTCATCAGTCGCGCCAATGCTGCCCCCGTGCGTCAATTGTACCTCCGCCTCCCAGACACAGTAATTCGGATCTCCATCGCAGTTGTTGTCCACCCCATCCCCGCAGATCTCATCGGCGTCGGGGTGTACCAGCCCATCATGGTCATCGCAGTCGAGGGCGTTGTCGACCAGCCCATCTCCCCCTTCACAGCGCGACTCCGCCGCCCCGGCGCCATCTCCATAGCCGTCTCCGTCCACATCGGGGTACCAGGCCCCCGCGCCCGCGGCGATGGGGGGTTCATCTGTTGACGCGTCACAGTCGTTGTCGATCCCATCGCAGAGTTCGGGCGCGCCGGGGTAGGCGCCGGCCTCGGCATCATCGCAGTCACCGGACTCCGCTACGTAGCCGGGAGGCGCCGAACAATCCACTACAACGGCATCGCCTCGGCCAAAGCCGTCGCCATCACCGTCCAGGTACCATGCGCGCGCGTCCACCGGCTCTTCATCCACCACGCCATTGCAGTTGTTGTCGAGCCCGTCGCAGCGTTCGTCGGCGCCGGGGTGATCGGCGGCGTCATCGTCCTCACAGTCATCGGCGCTGGACACCCAGTCCCCTTCGGGCGCCTCGCAGGCCTCGGTGACGACCTGCGGGTTTCCAAAGCCGTCGCCATCGAGATCGAGAAACCAAAAGGTGCCTATGCCCTCCTCATCGATGATGCCGTCGCAGTCATCATCCTCACCGTCACAGGCCTCTGTAGCGCCAGGGTGTCGCTGCGGGTCCTGGTCATCACAGTCCGCCTCGCCATGGCCATCGCCATCATCATCGCGCAGGGCTGCACGCCGCAAGGTGTAGAGGTCTTCATTGATCAGACAGGCGGCGAGGAGGAGGATCATCCGCGGCTCCAAGGGGCCACCCTGTTCAGGGTGGCCCTCACGAATCAGGGTTACCCGGAACAAACTATCGAGCCGGATCTGCCCGCGAAGGTTGGCGCTGCCTTCAACGTCGACAGTGCGGCGTTGGCCGCCGGCGAGGATGTGACCGACCTCCTCGCGGACTCCCTTTGGTGAGCGAACTCCCTCCAGTCCCGCCTCGGCTCACATCGAGCTCGCCGCCGACCAGGCGGCCTCGCCCATCGGCCAGACCTGCCCCGAAGGGTCGACCAGCGCTGCGTCCTGGGGCCAGGCACCCTTGAGGGTGACCGGGCCTTCGTCCAGGGCGAGATACCGTCCGCCCACGCGCAGGCTCAGTCCATCGGGCTCGGTCTCCACCCAAAGCGTCCAGCCGCGGGGCTCCTCTTCGCGGCGCACGATGTGCGGTCCGCGCACGAGCCGCTGCCGGCGCAGGGTGGCGGCGGCGAGGCGCGCCGGACCCTCCTCTTCGAGGCCGGCGATGTCGTCCTCGCCCTCGTCCAGGACCCTCTCCGTGGCGTAGTCCCAGGCGAGGCGGCGCTCGACACCGTAGCGGGCGAAGGCCCCCAGCAGGCCGAAGGAGGCGTCACCCGACTGAAGACGGGCAAACTGTTCACGCGCCATGGGCCAGCTCCGCGGTGGGATCGAGGGAGGGGAGGAGCTCGACCAGCAGCTCCAGGATGGCCTCGGTGAGGCGCTGGGGGGCCTCGGCGGCCTTGGACTTTCCTTCGCCGAGGATGCGCTCGAGGAAGTGCCGGTTGCAGCGCTCGACCGCCCGGGTGACGGCGACGCGGTGCTTGAAGGCGGGCGTGCTGGCGATCAGCTCGTCGTAGGAGGCCCCGCGAGCGAGGGCGGCGAGCAGGGACTGGTCGGCCGGCTCCAGCTCGCTCCAGGCCCGCAGGACGGCCTCGCGAAGCCAGAGGCGGTCGGCGGGGTTGAGCGCCTCGGGGCCGGCGGTCTCGTCGGGGGCGGCCTCGGTGGTGGGGGCCGGCTCGGGGAAGGGCTCCTCGCTCAGGAAGGGCCGCAGCAGCGGAAAGAGCGAGGCCTGTCGCAGCGGGCCACCCCGGTGCAAGGCCTCGGCGACCAGGGCAGCGAGCGGCAGGGGGCTGCCGCGCCGTTGGGCTTCGGCGGCGCGGCGGGCGAGGTGCTCGCCCAGGCGCTCGGGAGAGAGGAGCAGGGCGGGGCCGCGCACCTCCACGAGGCGCCAGGGCCCGGCCTTTCCTTCTTCCTGGATGGCGACGGCGCGCAGGGCGGCGGTCAGTCCCCGCCAGGCGGCGGCCTCGGCGCGCAGGCGCGGGTCGCGCACGATGTTGCGGGCGTAGTCGGCGCGCAGGAGCTCTCGGGCGACCGAGAGCTTGCTGTAAAAGCTATGGTAGCGGATGGCCCGACCGTCCATCTGTTCAGCGACAAAGCAGGGATAGGGCGCCCGCCCCTGAAAGGGGAACCGACCCCGGGGCACCCGATCGCAGATCCAGAAGACCCGGTGGGAGAGGTCGGCCAGCGACTCGTCATCTTTGCGGCCGAGGGAGAACCAGGCGTCGGGCAGGCGGCGGCTCAGGTGCCCCACCTCGCGGCGGGTGGCGGCGAGCAGCGCGGCGCCATCGCTGCTCCCGAGGAGGTAGTCGGCGACGAGATCGGGCCAGGGGTCAGCGGGGTTCATGCAGGGGGTCCGCGCGGAGGGGCTTCCTGGGTGCCCAAGGGGGCGAGGCGGGCTCCGTTACCGGCTCAGCCCGCGTCGATCAAGACTTCGACGTCGAGGGTGAAGTCAAAGCCGAGGTCGGAGCTGTCGGCGGTGGCCTGGTGCACCTCAACGGCGATGAGGTTCGGCCCCTCGACCACCAGCGACAGGGGGATCAGGAAGCTGACGTAGGTGGTCTCGTTGGTGACCGAGCTGCTGGCCGGCGTGGTGGGCAGCACGGCGCCCCCCGGCATGTTGTTGCGGTAGACCTCGACCCCGTTGACATAGACCACGCCGCCATCATCGCGGAGCAGGCCCCCGCGGACCTCGGCCAGCTGATCGACCCCGGTGATGTCGAGGGTCTGGCGGAACCAGGTGGTGAGGTGCTTGGCGCTCGCGTTGCTGCCGTAGCTCACGGTGGTCGCGATGTGCGTGTCGCCATAGCCGAAGGGGCCGACGGCCTCGGGCCAGGCGCTGTCGTCGTAGGTGGAGGCGGCCCAGTCGGCGGCCGGCAAGGTGCCCTGATCCCAGTAGCGCCACAGGCTGCCTTTGGCGATCAGCGGCACCAGGGTCGTCTCGGGCGGCGTGTTGGTGCGGCCGGGGGTGCCCGCCCAGACGGCGTCCCAGCACCCAGCGCCGGTGCAGCAGTCGGTGATGCGGTAGAGCGCGACATCGTCACCGGTGGCGCCGTAAGCGACGAGGCTGCCGCGGCCGTCGGGGGCGTAGAGCCCCAACTCTCCGCCGTCGGCGGGCAGCGAAAAGTCGAGGTGGTAGACGCCCAGCGTGGGATCGTTGTCGGCCCACAGCAACAGAAAGTCGCCGGCCGGCAGCGTCAAGGAGGGGTCGAGGGGCGACTTCTCGGGATCAGCCCGGTCGTCGGTGAGGGTCCAGCCGGCGAGCGAGATGTCGGTGTCGCCGGGGTTGTGCAGCTCAATCCAGTCCTTGACCACTCCGGTTTCGTCTTCCCGGAGCGAGGTGTTGGCCGGCATCAGCTCGTTGATGCAGATCTCCAAGGGCGCATCGGGGTCCCAGGGTTCCACCTCTTCGCCCGTGTCGGCGCTGTCGCCGGTCTCCCCGGTGTGGGCAGCCGTGTCATCGGGCGCTGCGGTCTCGTCGGGCGGGGCGGTGTCGTCGGTGGGATCGGGGACCTGGGTGTCGGTGGGCGAGGCGCAGATGACCGTGGGGCAGAGCGTGGGCCCTTCGGCGGGGGCGCAAGACAGCGCGAGGAGGAGCGACAGAGGACGCATCACAGACCCCAGAAGGAGCGGAGGTAGGTTGGACGGTTGCTCACCCAGGCGCGGATGGCGGCCCGACCGCTCTCGACGTCGGTGATGCGGCACTCCCGGCGGGGATCCCGATCGATGTAGTCCGAGGTCAGGGTCTGGATCTGGTCGAGGTAGGCGAGCTGATCGGCGGTGTCTACGGTGTCAAGGAGCACCTGGGCCTGCGCCTTCCAGGCCTCCCGACAGGTGGTGGTGTCGGTCATACAGTACCAGGCCAGCAGACCCCGGGGGCTGGCCCAGTTCATCCCCCACTGGTAATCTTCGAGGAAGCTGTAATCGAGATCCCAGGGGAGGAAATTCATCTTGCCATCGTCGGCCTTGAAATACAGAAAGTTGTTGTTGGTGTTCAGGGCGTAGCCGTCGTTGTGCCCTACCCACTGCTCCCAGGCGAGGTACCGGAGCACCTGATCCCACTCCACCACGCCGCCCATCTTGGTGTAGTAGTCGGCGGTGCCCCCATAGACCGCGATGGCGGCGCTGACGCCGTGAACATCGGCGTGCCCGACATCGGTGCCCTCTTCGAGGGGGTAGAGATCATGCACAGAGCTGTAGAAGTCGAGCAGGGTGTAAGACCAGCCCCCGTACCAGATGTACTTTCCATCGTAGAGGTTGCCGGTTGGGTCTTCGTAGTTCTGGGCGAGGAAGTCCTCATCGGGGTGCTCGAGGAGGTTGTACAGTCCATAGTCCTCCCCATTGACCCGCACCCAGGCCCAACCTGTGCGCAGAGACGGCAAGCCCAGGCTGGCCAGGGTGCGGTACCCGAGGTGCTCTTTCATGTGAGAGCAGTCGACGGCCATGTTGTTGAGGTTGAACTTGTTGACCCCGTACAGATCCCGACCGGGCACAAAGGCGTTGAGGTCGACCTTAAAGGCTGCTTTTTGACGCAGGGTGCGAAAGGAGCCGATCTTGCCCTTGAGGCGCAGCCCGACGTCCTCCATGCGCATGCCGTCGAAGGTGAAGTCGGCAGCCACATAGGTGTAGGGGTCGGTGAGCAGCGCGTTGTAGTCGGGCCCATCGAGGTAGATGTCGATGGTGTGGACCTCATCGTCATTGAAGATCCGTCCGCTCAGGTCGCCGGTTTCAGGCACGGCCTCCTCTTCGACATGGGCCTCGGGGGGCGCGCCGATGTCTTCGAGGGGGGCGTCGGGCGGCGGCGGCGGGGCGCTGTCTTCGGCGGGACCCGAGTCCTGCACGGCGGCGCTGTCGACCGGGAGCGCATCTTCGGGGAGCACGAGGCCAAGGCGGGAGGAGGCGCCCTGCCAGGTGCAGGCCAGGAGGGTCAGGAGGAGGAGGGGCATGGGTCGCAGTCTACCCCAAGGCGGCGGCGCCTGCGTGGATCAAGGGGCGGCGGCGAAGCCCAAGGTGAGGTCCTTGTCGGCGACGCGCACGGTCAGGGTGACCGGCCGGGTGCCGGCCCCATCGACCTTGGCGGTCCAAGCCTGACCGGAGGAATCGAGGGTGAGCGGAAGGCTCTGTCCTCCATCTACGATCGATCCGCCCGTGACCGTCTTTACGGGCTGCCGGTAGGCGTCGGAGACCCAGAAGCGGTGCTCCCCATCGGCGGCGCGGTGCTCGATGTGCAGGTCGGCCACCATGTTGACGACGCCGCCATGGAGAGGCGTGTGATCATGGGCGGCGAGGCCGACCGCGGCGAAGTCGAAGGTGAGGCTCTGGGCGCTGCCGTCGCGCACCAGGGTGAGCACCATCTGGGCCGGCTGGCCTTGGGTGAGGCGGGCGGCGGCGTAGAGGTGGTCGGCCATCGGGACGAGGGTGGGGCTCTCCACCCCCTGAGGGCCCTTGACGACGGCGCTGCCTGAGAGCGCGGAGGGGGGGATGGACTTGTTCTCGGCGTCGGTGACCCAGATCATCACGCCCTCGACCATCGCCAGGGCCTCGACGTGCAGCCCGGCGAGCTCCTGCTGCTGGCCGCCATGGCTGGCGGCGTGGCCGTGGGCAGCGTGGTCATGCCCGGCAGGGGCCGTCACCGCGGGCGCCGGGTTCGGCGGCGGCGCCTCGGTCGAGCAGCCGATAACCAGCAACAGCACTGCACCTGCGCGCATCGTTCCTCCAAAAGCGGGCCCCTCGTTATCCTCGCTGCGCCCGAGGGCCACCGCCCAAGGATCTTACTTCTGCCTTACGTCGGCCACAAAGTCGCCACAGAATGACATGGGGCACAAGGCAAGCGGGGGCTGTTCCGACAACGGGAGGCGCCTTCTCTTCCCTGGAGCCCCGCTGGTGACCGCCCAGGCCCCCTTCCACGCCCTCCTTCTGGCCCTGCTGGCCCTCGCGGCCTGCAAGAAAGACCCTGCGTCTACGCCCTCTTCCAGCGAAACCACCGACGGCGCGGACGGCGCGGAGGCCGCCGATGGCAGCGATGGCGCCGACGGCAGCGATGGCGCCGACGGCAGCGACGACGGCCTCGTTGGACCCCACGATGGCGACTACTCCATCACGATGCACCGCGCCGGCGGGCAGTTCGCGCTCGGCACCTTCTCGGTGGTGCGCAACGTCGTGTCCGCCGACGTGCGCTCGGAGGCCGGCGTGACCTTTCTGGCCTCGGGCACCGTGGCGGCCGATGGCGCGCTGGCGGTGGAGGTGACCAACGACGCCGGTCTCGCGGTGGAGGTCTCTTCGGCCTGGATCCGCGGCGATGTGGTGGAGGCCGTCTACACCGTCGAGGGCCAGCAGGGCGTGATCGTCGGCACCAAGGATGGCAGCCTCGTCGGGCAGGTGCCGGTGACCGACTTCGATGGGAATTACGAGGTGGCCTTCATTCGCGATGAGGAAGAGGTGGCCAACACCACCTTTGAGGCCAAGCGCGGCGCCTTCAAGACCCAGATCACCGCTGAGGACGGCGTGGTCTACCTGATCGACGGCTTCTTCACCTCTGACGGCACCGTGGTGCTGGCGCAGGCGACCTCGACGCGTGAGGCGGTCATCCTGGCCGAGGCCTCGGTCGATCAGGACACCCTCGCCATCACGGGCATCTACCGCGCCGGCGACCTCGTCGGCACGATCAGCGGCCGGAAGGGGGACTGACATGAACCGCTCACTCCTGGCGCTCCTGGGTCTCTTTCTGGTGCCCGCGGCCTTCGCCCTCGACGTCGAGGAATTCGACACGAGCACGGGCGAGTGGGTCTTCAGCCCCCAACGCATCGGCCGCTCCACCACAGAAGGGTGGTCGCGCGTGGACGATGGCGGCGACTGGGCCCTGCGCACCAACCCGAGCCCCACCAGCGCCACCTACTACTGGACGCTCGGCCGCGACGTCGATCTGACCGGCGCCCGCGAGCCGAAGTTGGCGGTGCGGTGGACCTTCCACGGCGAGGGCTACGAGTCGGCCCAGGTGCAGGTGGGCCCGCCCGGCTCCACCCGGTCGGCCGACTTCTCGACCGTGCTGGATGTGCGGGTCGCCTCGAGCGCGCCCACCGACCATGTGATCAACCTCGCCGCCTGGGATGAACAGAAGATCGCCCTGCGGGTCCAGCTCAAGAAGCCCACCGGCGTCGTCACCACCCAGTCGGGCCTCACCCTCCACAAGATCGGCGTCACCGTCGAGCCCGAGCCGCCGCCGCCCCCGCCGCCGCCCGAGATCATCTCGGTCGGCAGCTTCAACGTGCAGGCCTTTGGCCTCACCAAGATGGACAAAGCCGGCGTGCCCGAGGCACTGGTGTCGATCGCCGATCGCTACGACGTGCTGCTGATCCAGGAGATCCGCGACAAGTCGGGGGGCGCCATCGCCGAGCTGCTGGATCTCATCAACGCCTACACCGACGACGACTTCGCCATGGTGATCTCCGATCGCCTGGGCCGAACGGTGAGCAAAGAGCAGTACGCCTTCCTCTACCGGCCGAGCAAGCTCAGCGTGGTGACCTCCTACCACTTCGATGATGGCGTGGAGCCCACCGGCGACTTCTTCGAGCGGGAGCCCTTCATCGTGCAGTTCGCCTCGCCCAGCACCGGGCGGGACTTCGCTGTGGCCGCCCTGCACACCTCGCCCGACTCCACCCCCGAGGAGCTGGCCTACCTCGACGAAGTGCGTCTCGACATGGAGGCGCGCCTCGAGGAGCAGGATCTGCTGCTGATGGGCGACTTCAACGCCGGCTGCAGCTACCTGACCCCCACCGAGATGGCGACCCTGCCGATCGCCACCGATCCGACCATCACCTGGCAGATCCCCGACGCCTCGGACACCACGACCTCGACGACGGCTTGTCCCTACGACCGCATCCTCACCACCGAGTCGGCCAACGATCAGGTGGTGGCCGGCAGCGCCTCCATCTACCTCTTCGATGGCCCGCTCAACCTGTCGCCGACCCTGACGCGGCAGGTGAGCGACCACTACCCCGTGGAGATGCTGCTCGACCTCTCGCTCGGCGAGTAGTCAGCGGGCGCAGGTCAGGTGGCGTCCGCCGTCGATCGGCAGCGTGACGCCCGTGATCCAGCCAGCCTGGGCCGAGGCCAGAAAGAGGATGGCCTCGGCGACCTCCTCGGGCTGGCCCACCCGCCCCATCGGGTGGGTGGTCTCGCTGTGGGTGAGGAAGCGGGCGTAGCGCTCGGCGTCGAGGCCGCCGCTGCGATGCAGGCCCGTGACCACCACACCGGGGTTGACGGCGCTGACCCGCACCCCCTTGGCGGCCAGCTCCAGGGCGGCGCAGCGGGTGAGCTGATCGACGGCGGCCTTGGAGGCGGCGTAGGCCAGCACGCCGGGGAAGCTGCGCAGGCCGGTCACGCTCGACACATTGATGATGGCGCCGCGGCTCTGTTCAAGGGCTGGCAGGCAGCGCTGCATCAGGTCGAAGACGCTGGTGAGGTTGATCTCCACCATCGCGCGAAAGTCAGCCAGGGTGGTGTCGGCGACCGAGCCGAAGCCGATGATGCCGGCGGCGTTGACCAGCAGGTCGAGGCGGCCCCAACGTTTCACCGCCGCCTCGGCGAGCCCGGCGCGCTGCGCATCATCGAGGAGGTCGGCCGGATGCGCCTGGGCCTCGCCCCCGGTCGCGGTGATCTCGGCCACCAGCGCGTCGAGGGCCTCCACCCGCCGGCCGACGAGGCTGAGCCGGGCGCCTTGCCGGCCCAGGGCCAGAGCCGTCGCCCGGCCGATCCCGCTGCTGGCCCCGGTCACCAGGGCCGCCTTGCCGCTCCATGATCCTTCCATCCTGCACCTCCGGCCACCGGCTAATCCACCGGCGGCCGGGGCGCTCTGTTCAGGTCTTGGCTGGGGCCAGGGCGCTCTCCCAGCGCAGGCGGCCGGTGAGCTGCATCAGGGCGAAGAGCGTGACGATGCCCAGGATGGTGATGGTGAGGCCGGTCGCACCGTCCCAGAAGTGAGCGAGGGCGAAGCCGATCTGGTAGAGGAGCTGCGCCAGGCCGGCCTCGACCAGGGCGAAGCGGGGGCCCACCACGAGGCGCAGGTAGGAGGTGACGAGGCCGAGGCTGATCACGCTGGCCAGGGCAAAGGCGTACTCCACCGGCAGGCGATCGGCGGTGTAGGCGAAGAGCAGGTCAAAGGCGAAGAAGGCGGCAGCGATGAACAGATAGTTCATCGGGTGGATGCTCTGGCCGCGCAGCATGCCGAGCACGAAGATCCAGAGAAAGAAGAGGCCGAGCGACAAAGGCGCCGAGAAGCTGAGGTCGGCGGCGAGCGCGCCGGGCTGCGTCATCTCGGGCATGACCATGCCCATGCCATAGCCGCTCACGAGGCGATCAAAGCGCCAGGAGAGGGCCCAGCCCTCTGCGGTCTGTTCGCGGGTGGACGGGGAGAGGGTCTGGGTGGGGAAGTCGATGTCGGCGAAGTCCGTGGTGAGCGACAGGGTGAAGTCATCGATCTGGCCCACGCTCGGGGTGGGTCGGTAGGTCCACTCGCGCATGCCGCGCGAGCGGTAAGCGGCGCGGACGGTGACGCGGTCCCCCTCGGCGATCGGCATCCAGACGGTCAACGCGCCATTCTCGGGGCGGAGGTCCTCGGCGCGGTCGACGCCGTTGACGATGAGGGAGAAGCCGTCGTACACGCCGCTGGCGTCGGGGAATGGAAAACGGATGAGGAGGGACTCGCCGAGGCCGTGGTGAACATAGGTCCAGTCACCCTGGAAGTCTACGTCGTAGAGGGGGTACCAGACGAGGCCCTTGCGGCGCTGATCGAGGCTGAGATCGACGACGAGGGCGCTGCTGGCCGGCTGCACGGCGCGATCGGCCATCTCACGCACCTCGCGGCGCACGGTCTGGGTGCTGCCGGTGCGGGCGTCGGTGACGGCCTCCTCCTCGATGCGGGTCCGGGCCCACTGGGCGGTGAAGGTCGGGGCGGACTGGATCTGGGCGCTGCCCCAGAGATCGCTCACCTGCCTTTCGAGGCCGAGCTCTTGATCGTTGGTGCGGCTGCGGGTGACGCCGCCGAGGGTGAGCCAGCAGAGGCCGGCGAAGAGGAAGACGATGAAGATGCCAAACAAGCGGAAGAGCGGGTGCACACGGGCCTCCAGGAGACCACCCAACTTCACCGGCCGATGGGCGTGGGAGCGGGGCGGGCCTGCGCAGGGGGCGCGGCGGTGTTGTGCAAAGCTTGTGCAGGCCTCAGGGGCTTTGGGAGCCGGCCTCCCAAGCCCGCCAGGGCCGAGACCTGGGCGAGCCCCCCGGCACGCCCAGGCCCAGCACCTACTTCAGACCGTCACAGTCGCCGCCGCGTCGCGGAAGGACGCGATCTGGTCGAAGTTCATGTAGCGGTAGACCTCATCCGCCTTGCCGGCCAGCGCCGCCACCTGCGCCTGATACTCCTCCACCGTCGGGATGCGGCCCAGCAGCGCACAGACCGCCGCCAGCTCCGCCGAGCTGAGGTAAACCCGCGTGTCAATCCCCAGTCGATTGGGGAAATTGCGCGTTGAGGTGCTGACGGCGGTGCTGCCCCGGCGGATCTGCGCCTGGTTGCCCATGCAGAGCGAGCAGCCGGGCAGCTCCATGCGGGCCCCCGAGCGACCGAGCACGCCGTAGTAGCCCTCCTCGGTGAGGATCATCTGATCCATCCGGGTGGGCGGGGCGACCCAGAGGCGGGTGGGGATGTCGGCCTGACCGTTCAAGACCTTGCCGGCCGCCCGGAAGTGGCCGATGTTGGTCATGCAGGAGCCGATGAAGACCTCGTCGATCTTGTCGCCCTGCACGGCGCTGAGCGGCTTGATGTCATCGGGGTCATTGGGGCAGGCCAGCAGGGGCTCGGTGATCTCGGCCAGATCGATCTCGATCACCGCGGCGTACTCCGCGTCGGCGTCGGGCTGGAGCAGCTTCGGATCGGCCATCCAGGCCTCCATCGCCGCGATGCGCCGCCGCAGGCTGCGGGCGTCTTCGTAGCCATTGGCGATCATCCACCGGAGCAGCGTCACGTTGCTGCGCAGGTACTCGAGGATCGGCGCCTCGTTCAGTCGCACCGTACAGCCGGCGGCGCTGCGCTCGGCGCTGGCGTCGGAGAACTCGAAGGCCTGCTCGATCTTGAGGTCGGGCAGCCCTTCGATCTCGAGGATGCGCCCCGAGAAGATGTTCTTCTTGCCCTTCTTGGCCACCGTCAACAGTCCCTGCTGGATGGCGTAGTAGGGAATGGCGTTGACCAGATCGCGCAGGGTGATGCCCTTCTGCATCGTGCCCTTGAAGCGCACCAGCACGCTCTCCGGCATGTCGAGGGGCATCACACCGGTGGCGGCGGCGAAGGCGACGAGGCCCGAGCCGGCCGGGAAGCTGATGCCGATCGGGAAGCGGGTGTGACTGTCACCGCCGGTGCCGACCGTGTCGGGCAGCAACATGCGGTTGAGCCAGGAGTGGATGACGCCATCGCCCACCCGCAGGCTGACGCCGCCGCGGTTGGTGATGAAGTCGGGCAGGCTGTGGTGCAGCTTGACGTCGACCGGCTTGGGGTAGGCCGCGGTGTGACAGAAGGACTGCATCACCAGATCGGCCGAGAAGCCGAGGCAGGCCAGATCCTTGAGCTCGTCGCGGGTCATCGGCCCGGTGGTGTCCTGGCTGCCCACGCTGGCCATGCGCGGCTCGCAGTAGGTGCCCGGGCGGATGCCCTGGCCCTCCGGCAGGCCGCAGGCCCGACCGACCATCTTCTGGGCGAGGGTGAAGCCCTTGCCGCTGTCATCGGGGGCCACCGGCAGGCGGAAGACGGTGGACGGACCGAGGCCCAAGGCCTCGCGGGCCCGGGCGGTGAGCGCCCGACCGATGATCAGGTTAATGCGGCCGCCGGCGCGCACCTCGTCCAAGATGACCTCGGACTTGTGGGCGAAGGTGGCGATGACCACGCCATCCTTCTCGACCCGGCCCGCGTAGGGGTAGATGTCGACCACATCGCCCATGTTCATCTGGCTGACGTCGCACTCGATGGGCAAGGCGCCAGCGTCTTCCTGGGTGTTGAAGAAGATGGGGGCGATCTTGCCGCCCAGACAGAAGCCGCCGTACCGCTTGTTGGGCACATGGGGGATGTCGTCGCCGGTCCACCACAACACGGAGTTGGTGGCCGACTTGCGGCTGGAGCCCGTACCCACCACGTCGCCCACGTAGGCGACGGCGTGGCCCTTGGCGGCCAAGGCCTGGATGGCGGCGATGGGGCCGCGCACGCCCGGCTCTTCGGGGGCAATGCCCTCGCGCGCGTTCTTGAGCATGGCCAGGGCGTGGAGTGGGATGTCAGGGCGGCTCCAGGCGTCGGGGGCCGGCGAGAGGTCGTCGGTGTTGGTCTCTCCGGTGACCTTGAAGACCGTGACGGTGACCTTCTCGTTCAAGGCCGGACGGCCGGTGAACCACTCGGCCTCGGCCCAGGAGCGCACCACGTCGGCGGCGACGGCGTTGCCCGCCTTCATCTTGGCGACCACATCGTTCATGTAGTCAAACATCAGCAGGGTGCCCTTGAGGCCCTGCCCGGCGATGGCGCCCACTTCGGCGTCATCGAGCAGATCGATGAGCGGCATCACGTTGTAGCCGCCCAGCATCGTGCCCAGCAGCTCGGTGGCCAGCGCCCGGCTCACCAGGGGGCTGCCCTTCTCGCCCTTGGCGACGGCGGCCAGGAAGGCGGCCTTGACCAGGGCGGCGTCGTCGACGCCGGCCGGCACGCGATGGGTGAGGAGCTCGACCAGGGCGCTGTCTTCACCGGCCGGCGGGGCCAGGAGCAGGTCGCAGAGGGCGGAGGTCTGGGCGGCGGTGAGCGGCAGCGGGGGGATCCCCAGCGCGGCGCGTTCGGCGACGTGGGCGCGGTAGGCTTCCAGCATGACAACCTCAGGGCAGGAGGACGATGGGGGGCTGGGCTAACCCCAGCCACCCTTCATGGCCATGCCCTAGCCCGCCCCCCGGCGGCCGTCGGGGACGGCATTGGAGTCCTGCTGGGAATCGTTCACGCTTTTGAGGCCGTGGCCTTCTCATAGACGGTGAAGAGGCCCATGCCCGCCAGCATCGCCGCGGCAAAAGTGAGGGCCTCGACGGTACCCGTGGCGAGGCTGGTCAAGGCCGGCCCGGGGCAGTACCCGCCGAGCCCCCAGCCCAGGCCGAAGAGCACCGCGCCCATCAGCAAGCGCCGATCGACGCGGGTGTTGGTCGGAATCGCGAAGGTGGAGGCGCCAAGCGGGCTCCCGAGGCGGGGCACCAGCTGGTAGGCCACGAAGTGGACGGCGATGGCGCCCACCATGACGAAGGCGAGGGAGGGGTCCCAATCGCCGGTGACATCGAGGAAGGCGATGACCTTGGCGGGCTGGGTCATCCCGGCGACCATCAGGCCCAGACCAAAGATCAGACCCGCCACAAAGGCGACCATTGTGTTCTTCACGCCGCACCTCCAAAGAGCCGCCCGGCGAGCACCGCGGCGGCCATGCCAAATCCCATGAAGGTCACCACCGAGGCCAGCGAGCGCGGACTCAAGCGCGACAGCCCGCAGATGCCGTGGCCGCTGGTGCAGCCATTGCCGAGGCGAGTGCCAAACCCGACCAACAGACCGGCGACGATCAGCGCCGGCAGCGGCCGATCGCTGGTGTTGGCGAGGGCCTGGGGTGCGAGGAGCACCCCGCCGCCCCCCGCCGCCAGCAGCCCGCCGAGGAAGGCGAAGCGCCAGGAGGCGTCGGCCGGCTTGCCGCCGAGGAGACCGCCGACGATGCCGCTGATGCCAGCCACCTTTCCGGCGTAGAGCAGGACGATGGAAGAGGAGAGGCCGATGAGGGCGCCGCCGAGGGCGGAGGCGACCGGGGTAAAGTTCGGGGACACGAGAGCCTCCAAGATTCAGAGCTGCTGGTAGAGGACAAAGACGCCCATCAGGAGCACAAAGCCGGCGAAGCCGCGGCGGAGCAGGTCGGCCGGCACCTTGCTGGCCAGCAGGCCGCCGCCCACCGAGCCCACCACCGCCGCCGCGGTGATCATCCCGGCCAGCTCGTAGTTGACCGAGACGTGGGTGGCGTGCCCCGCAAAGCCGGCGAAGCTCTTCATGGAGATGACGAGGAGCGAGGTACCCACGGCCTTCTTCATCGGCAAGCCGCCCAGCAGGGCCAGGGCCGGCACCACCAGGAAGCCGCCGCCCGCGCCGACCAGCCCGGTGACGATGCCCACCACGAGGCCATCCGCGAGGATCTTCCACAAGGCCTGCCCGGGGCCGGCCACCTCGGGGTCGCCCTCGCTCTTGCGGCCGCGGAACATCGCCACCGCGGTGGCCAGCATCATCAGCGCGAAGAAGCCCAGCAGCAGGCCGCTCGGCAGGTAGCCCGCCACAAAGCCGCCCCCCGCCGCGCCGACCATGCCCGCCGCGCCGAAGATGGCGCCGGTGCGCCACTCCACGTTGCCGGCCCGGGCGTGCTGGAGGACGCCGGCGATGCTGGTGGCCCCCACCACCAGCAAGGAGGTGGCGATGGCCTCCTTGGCCTCCATGTGCAGGGCGTACAGCAGGATGGGGGTGGTGAGGATGGAGCCGCCGCCGCCGAGGAGGCCGAGGGCGACACCGATGAGGACCGAGAGAGCGAGGGCGATGGGTAGCATGCCGGACGTCAAAGCAGGATGTATGCCAGCCACAAGCGGCCGGGTGCTTCCAGGCCTCCTCTCCGGGAAGCGCGCTGGCGACTTGATCCGCTCGGCGTGCTCGGTCGAGGCCCAACCGCGGTGATGTTTCACCGCCCATGTTATGTTTCACCGATGGAACGCCCCGCCGCCCTCGACGCCCTCCTCCGCCGCGCCGGGGTCAGCGCCGCCTTCACCGGCCTCGCCAGCCTCTTCCCCGAGGTGGCGGTGCTGGCCCTGGGCGCCGACGGACGGCTGGTCTGGGCGAGCCCCACCGCCGATCGGCTCGACGTCGCCGTACAGATCGGCGAGCCCCTCCCCAAGGGGCTGCCCCCCGGCCCCAGCTTCAGCATCGACGGCCTGACCCTGCACGCCCTGCCCCTGCGCGGCTTCCCCGCCTGGACCCCGCCCGAAGACGCCATCGAGTTTCACGGCGTCTGGACCCGCGATCCGTCCATGCTCAAGGTCATTGAGATCATCCGCAACGTCGCCGAGACCGACGCCACGGTACTCATTCGCGGCGAGAGCGGCACGGGCAAAGAGCTGGTGGCCGCCGCCCTGCACGCCGAGAGCGACCGCCGGAGCGGCCCCTTCATCGCCGTCAACTGCGGCGCCTTCTCCGCCAGCCTGTTGGAGAGCGAGCTCTTCGGCCACGTCAAGGGCGCCTTTACCGGCGCCGGCGCCGCCCGAAAGGGCATCTTCGCCCAGGCCCACGGCGGCACGCTCTTCCTCGACGAGGTCGCCGAGCTGCCCTTGGAGCTGCAGCCCAAGCTCCTGCGGGTGCTCCAAGAGCGCGTGGTGCTGCCCGTCGGCGGCAATGAGCCCCTGCCCGTTGATGTGCGCGTGGTCGCCGCCACCCACCGCGCCCTGCGCGAGGAGGCCCGGGAAGGCCGCTTTCGCGCCGATCTGCTCTACCGTTTGCGCGTGGTTCCGATCTTCCTGCCCGCCCTGCGCGAACGCCGCCTCGACGTGGCGCTGCTGGTGCAGCGCTTCATCGATCAGTTCAACCTGCGGGGGCCGCGCCGCATCACCGCCATCGACCCCACCGCCCTGCAGGCCCTGCTCGACCACGGCTGGCCCGGCAATGTGCGCGAGCTCAAGAACGTGGTGGAGTACGCCTTCGCCGTCGGGCGCTCGGCCACGCTCACCCTCGACGACCTCCCCCCCGAGCTGCGCGCCGCCTTGCCCCCCACCAGCGCCGTGGCCCCCTCTCCAAACCCGACCGACGAGGCCGAGCGGGTGCGCCAGGCCCTCGCCGCCGCCCAGGGCGACATCAACGCCGCCGCCGCGCACCTCGGCCTGTCGCGCACCACCTTCTGGCGGCTGCGCCGGCGGCTCGGCGTTTAGCAGACCGCAAACCAGCCCACCCCCTCGATCAGATCGGGGCGGAGCGCTCCAAGACGGGCCCGGATCTCGTCACGGGCGCCCCGGGCCCCGACGGCGACCAGCAGCAGGTCGAGCGCGGTGTCGGCCAGGGCCTCGATGGGCCAGACCGGCAGCCCCTGGCGGCTTCCGCCGGGCGCGATGTCGAAGAGGCCGACCGGGCGTCGATCGTGCTCGATCAGGGCCCGGAGCCAGGGCTTGCCGGCCTTGTTGGCCCCCCACAGCCCCACCCGCGGCCGGCTGGGGAGCAGGTTGCGGGCCACCCAGGCGATCTTAAGGCGGCGAAAGGCCTCGGGACGGTAGCGCGGGTCGGTGCGGGTGAGCCGGCCGGGCCGATCGGAGAGGCGCACCACCGGCTGGGGCACGCTGACGAGGCGCCCGACCTCGGCGAGACGGAGCCAGAGGTCGTAGTCCTCGGGGAAGTCGCCCTGCCGGTAGCCGCCCACCGCCGCCACGGCGCTGGCCCGCATCAGCACGGCCGGATGGAGGAGCGGCGACTCGATCAACAAGGCGGCGTGCAGATCTTCGAGGCCGTTGAGCCAGCGCACATAGCGCACCATGCCCTCGCCCCCCTCCTCCAGCAGCCCCTGTCCGCCCACCACCACCACGCCCGGCTCAAGGGCGGCGCGCTGGGCGGCGATGCGCCCCGGCAGGGCCTCGTCATCGGCGTCGAGGCGGGCGAACAGCGGGGCGGTGGTGGCGGCCCGGCCGTGTTCGAGGGCGGCCACGATGCCGAGGGGAGGCTGGCGGAGGACCCGCAGTTGGGGGTGGGTCGGCAGCGCCATCGCGGCTCCATCTTCGCTGCCATCGTCGATAACCAGCACCTCGTCGTCGGATTCACAGGCTTGAAGCGCCGAGGCCACCGCCCGCCCCAGCAGGGCGCCGCCATCGCGAACCGGGAGGAGCCAGGCGATCCGCATCCACACCTCGTTGGGGTCCGGCGGTGGCCAGCCAGCCCCTCCGCCTCTGCTATGGTCAGGGCCTCACCGGAGGTCCTTGTGTCTCGTACTCCCGCCGCCCTCGCCGCGCTCCTCGCCCTCGCCAGCTTCAGCGGCGCCGCCCAGGCCGGCCCGCTCAACCCCTGGGGCGCCGCCATTGGCGAAGGCGTCGTCGGCGTCAACCCCTTCCTCTATGTGTACTCGGGGCCCGGCGTTCTGCCGATCCTCTACGGACAATACGGCTTCTCCGACAGCGCCGACATCATCGTCGGTGGCGGGGCCTGGCTGGCCAAGGGGGAGAGCGGCTTCGACACCCTCGAGGTGATGCCCCGCTTCTTCTTCACCGAGAACCTCGGCGTGGCTGTTCACGCCCTGGTGCCCGGCAGCTTTGACAGCGCCGAGGTGGGCCCCGAGCTGCACGGCTACTGGTCGACCGACAGCCTCGACCTCACCGTGAACGCCGGCTGGCGGCCCAGCTTTGGCGGCGGCGGCTTTGGCCTGGGCGGGCCCTTCGCGATGGTGGCGCCGGAGCGCTACCTCAACGACACCTGGTCGGTCTACGTTGAGCTCGATGGCGCCTACGATCTCACCGAGGGCCTCCCCAGCGAGAGCCGCCTGTCGGCGATGGTGGTGCCCGGCGTGTCGGCCGGCTTCGCCGAGACCCACTACCTCTCGCTCGGGCTGCAGGTCCCCGTCGTGCCGGCCCCCTCCGCCGAGGCCCTGTCGGTGGGCATGTGGTACGCCACCAGCTTCGGCGGCGAGTAGGTTCAACCCAGCAGAACAGAAAAGAGGTAGTGTAAGGCGCTCAATCCACGGAGCTCCGCGCATGATCCTGCATGTTCTCCTGCTTCTGCTCGCCTGTGACTCCAAGGCCCCCGAAAAGCCGGCCCCGCCGCCGGAGCCGGCCCCCAAGGTCGAGGCGCCTGCGCCCACGCCCCCCGCTGCAAGCGCGGCGCCGACCGCCTTGACGCTGCCCCCGGCCCTGGTGGGCAAGGCCGAGGTGGTGCCGTCCACCGACCCGGCCTACGCCCAGGCCCACGTCGCCGACGCGGTGAAGCCCGCCGGCGAGGGCGGCATCTCCGAGGCCCTGGTGGTCAAGCTCACCGCCGACATCCCCGTGTACCGGCTGTGGAGCGGCCCGGCCAAGGTCGACGGCAACGGCAACACCAACCGCATCGGCAGCTGGTGGTCCTACGACGCCCCGACCGGCACCCGCGACCAGTACCGCGTCGACTACGAGATCTGTACCTCCTGGAATGACCTCACCTGGGTTGTCACCTGCACGCTCAAGGCCGGCGCCGTCATCGCCGTGGGCCCGGGCCAGAGCGTGTCGGCCGCCACCTGCGGCGATCCGACCGGAAAGGAGAGCTACCCGGCCAATCCGGTCGACTGGCAGACCTTCATCTACCAGGCCTACAACCAGGTGAGCCCGGGCAAGGCCCTGGACTGCCCGGCGGTGACCCAGGACTATGAAGACAACCCCAACGACATCAGCCAGCCCCTCCACGGCAACGCCGCTCCCGCCAGCCCCGAGGCCAAGAAGCCCGCGGTCCTGAAGAAGGGCCCCGGCAAGGCGGGCAAGGGGAACTGAGGCCGGGGCGGGTCGCGGCGAAGGACGATCGGGTGGGGGCGTGACCGTTCTCCATCCGAGCAGAAACGGGTAAACTCCGCGGCCCAACCCCAGGGAGCTCCGCGCATGATCTTCACTCTCCTGTTCACGCTCTCCGCCTTCGCCCTCGACCTGCCCGCCGCCTTGAAGGGCAAGGCCGTCGTGCTCAGCCCCACCGACCCCGACTACGCCCGCGCCGACATCGCCGGCGCGGTCAAGCCGGCCGGCCAGGGGGGCGCCTCGGAGGCCATCGTGGTCAAGCTGACCGCCGATGTGCCGGTCTACCGCATGTGGAACGGCCCCCAGAAGCTCGACGCCAACGGGCGCACCAACCGCATCGGCAGCTGGTGGGCCTATGACGCCCCCAAGGGCACCCAGGCCGACTACCGCAAGGCCTACG
>JBEIQK010000006.1:0-31699 GCA_040376505.1 Alphaproteobacteria bacterium
CCCGCGAGGCCGTCTGCCCAGGCCTGGTACACCCATTGAAGGGCGGGTGGCGCACCGACCACGGCGCCAGCTCCGCGGGTTCGGGCCCGATGTTCTGCTTGTCTCATGATCTCAAATTGAACCGTAACCGGCACATCCAGTCGCCAACCCGGCTGGCGAGCGAAGCGCTGCGCCAGATCGGCTGCATTGGGCAGTCTGGCGATGTTCTTTGCCGCGGAGGCATCCAACAGCAGCTTCATGATTCATCTGCCGGGTCGGTGGGGTCATCCTCGTGGAGGAAGGCCGCTGTGACCATCCCATAGATTCCCCGGCCCCGGCGGGTCCAGGCGATGGACGTGGGCGGCTCAATCTCGCGAACGATCTCCGGCGGAAGCCGCGTCACGCCCCCGCGGGAGACGAAGCCCACATGCGGAGCCTCTCCATCGGAGAAGGTGGAAGCGAGGCGCGCGTGCGCAGATTCAGACAAGGTCTCGGGTTCTGTGTTTTCTGCGCTCCGCCGTTTGTTGCGCTGGGCTGCGACGCCTTCGGCATCGCGGCGCAAGCGCCAGACATACTCTCCATCGAAGCCGTGGACATGGCTGGTGATCAAGAGCTGACGCCCCTCCCCCGCGAGGCGAATGAAGAGCGTCTTCAGGCGCTGCTCGGCGTCGGCGGCCAGATGGCGCTCGGGCTCTTCGATCAGCACGATCGGCGCGTCGCTCCCGAAGCTGCCCACCACAATGTCTTTCACGCTACGCAAGCCGCTGCCTTCCTCGCGGAAGGGCCGTGGGAGGTCGTCTTCGCCGATCCAGGCCAACTCCACTCCCGGCAGCACCTCGCCATCGGGACGCACCGCGTCCAGGTCGCCCAATTGACCGGGGCCCAACTCGAGCACGAAGCGGTTCAAGGCACTCTCGACCGCACGCCAGCGTTTGCGGGTCTCGCCGGTGCGGTCGGCGCGTCGGTCGCGGATCAACCTGGCTTCGTACTCCGCCGCAATGGTGGGGTCGATCAACACGCAGGTCGGTACAGTGGGCGGCGGCTCTTCGGTGTGCGGGGTCGGGTCGTTGGGTGCCCACCAGGCCCCACGCACCAGCCAGGCGTCGGCCCGCCGGTGGTTGGGGCGGAGTGTAAGCTCCACGCGGGCGACCGGGCCCCCTTCGAAACAGAGCTGCAGGCTTGTGTTCTGGCCCAGGCGGGCGCGGTGCGGCCGGAGGTGAACAAACTGGGGCGGAGCGGGGATCGAATTGCCATATGGCAAGTCGGGCTCGGCGCCATAGGCCGAGGGGTGGCGGGCCAAAAAGAGGGCGAAGGCGAGGCCGCTCAGCACCGAGCTCTTGCCGGCGTTGTTGTCGCCATGCAGCACCTCAATGCCGCCGAGGCCATCCAAGGTGAGCGGACCGGCGATGGCGCGGAGATTCTCGATGGTAAAGGCGGTCAGGCGCATGCTTGCGGCCTAATCGTCGCGATCCCCCGCGGCCAGGGCCGCCAGGATGCCCGGCGCCAGGGCCTCGGCGATGGCCTTGGCCCCCTTGGCATTGGGGTGCAGCGTGTCATCAAAGAGATGCCCCGGCGGCAGCGGCCCCAGCAGGGCCGCGAGGTCGACCAGCGGCGCGCCCAGGTCGGCGGCCACCTGCCGGCTGATCGCGTCGGCCACGAATGGCGCCCGCAGCGGGATGGGATCGGCCAGCAGCGAGCCCTGCCAGCGCAGCACCGCGGCCTCGGTCTGCCCGGCGCGGGAATGGCCCTGGGCGGCGATCCAGTCGGGGAGGGCCCCCTCGCCGCAGTGGGCGCGGGCCTCGTCAACATCGGCCTCGGCCAGTTTGGGCTGGTCGTTGATCCAGGCCTGGCAGGCCGCCGGGTCCGCGGCCAGGGTGCCCTGGGGCGGGTGATCGAAGTTGCGCAGCAGGGTGGTGAAGAGCACGGGCGCCGGGCTCTCGTCGACGATGTCGGTGAGGTGCGCCGCGTAGGCCCGCGCGACCGCGTCGGCGAGGTCGAGGGCGGTGTCATCGGCGGTGGCGTGGGTGCGGGTGGGGGTGCCGGGCGGGCGGGGCACCATGGCGTGGCCGGCGTGGTGCAGGGTCGACCAGGCCCAGGAAAAGGCCAGCGCGCGGTAGATCGACAGGGTCCACAGATCGGCCTGGGCCACGCCGCGGGTGAAGACCGGTTGGCTCCAGTCATTGTGCCCCTCGTACACCACGAGCAGGTCGAGCTCGACGGGGCCAAGCTGGCGCACGATGGTGAGCATGGCGGCGCTGTTGAGGCCGGGCGAGCCCAGGTTCAAGACCTCGACCTGCGGGTGCGCCCGGGCCAGCCAGGTGGGAAAGTCCACCTCGGGGCGGTGGTGAAAGCCCCGCTGCACCGACGAGCCGCCGATCACCGCCACCCGTGGCCGGCCGTCTCCGGTGAGGGGGTAGCGCAGCACCTGATCGGGGTTCACCCGCTGGGCCAGCACGAGCTGGTCGCCCTCGGCCGAGACGCGGGTGGTGCTGACCCGCGCGATCTCGGGGGGCAGCGGCGGCGGCCCCAGTAGGAGGGTCGCGGCCAGCTCTGCGGCGAGGAAGAGCCCACCACCGACCATGCAGCCGAGGAGGGCGCGCCTTCTCGTGGAGGTCAGATCCAAGACAGGTCCCTGCGACAGGTTTGCAGCGGTGACGATACCGCCCGTCTGGGGGCTCGGTCAATCCGGTGTGAAAGGGGCCCGGCGACGAAAAGATTGCGGTGCACCAAGGCCACCGCCCCTTCGCTGGGTTGGTTACGCGCGCGCTGCCGCAAAACCGTGAGGCCATCCTGGTCCGACGAAGCGGAGGCGAGTCATGAACCCCCTGTCGAAACGTGGTCTGTTGACACCCGCGTCGGGCCTCCTCGGGTTGGCCTGTACGCTGCTCCTTGTTGCGGTGGCGGCCTTTGGGCCCGAAGCTGCCGCCCAACCTGCGCCGGCCGCTCCGGCTGCCGGTGAGGCCGCTCCGGCCGATGGCGCCGCTGCCCCCGCCGATGGCGCCGCTGCGCCGGCCGATGGCGCCGCGCCGGCCGCAGGTGCCGCCGCCGAGGGCGCCAATGACACCGGCTCCGCCGAGGCCGCCGCCCCGGTTGAAGAAGAGGTGGTCGAAGAAGAGGTGGTGCCCGAGCCGGAGCCCGAGTCCATCTGGTCTTTCGGCCTCGCCTCCTCGCTCATTGCCCTGCTGCTGGGCGGCTTCTCGGCCGTGCTCGGCATCTGGGTCGACCGCGACAAGAGCCGCCCGGTCGTCTTCGCCTTCTCGATGTCGGTCCTGATCTCCTCCGCCATCGGCGTGGGCATCTTCCAGAGCATCCTCGACGCCGAGGGCGCCATCCAGGCCAAGGAAGACCTCAGGCGCATGCTCAGCATGGTGGAAGAGATCGCCCGCAAGAGCGGCGATCCCAAGCTCATCGAGATGCTGAAGAGCGAAGGTGTGGCCACCGACGCCGAGCCGGCTGCCCCCGAGGCCGCGGCCCCGGCCGAAGGTGAGGCTCCTGCTGAAGGTGCCGCGCCCGCCGAAGGCGAGGCTCCTGCCGAGGGTGCTGCTCCCGCGGAGGGCGAGGCTCCTGCTGAGGGTGCTGCTCCCGCTGAGGGCGCCGCTCCCGCTGAAAACACCCCGGCCGGCGGCACGCCGGCTCCCAAGTAGAACCCCGCGAACGGAGGACATGCCATGGACATGGGAATGATCGTGACCTTTGCGGGCATCACCGTCGCGGGACTCGCGGGTGTGCTCGGTGTGTGGATGGAGCGCGACCCCGAGGCCCCGCCGCGGTGGGCTTGGGTCTTCTCCTTCTTCATCGTGATCTCAATGGGTGTGGAATTCACCCACTCGGTGGCCCAGGCCGCCGAAGACGGCCAGACCGAAGAGGCGATGGCCCGCGTGCTCGAGCAGCTCACCATGCTGGCCGAGCACAGCGACGACCCGGCCCTGCAGAGCTTCGTCAGCTCCGAGCTGGCGGCCCAGGCCCGCTCCAACCCCGGCGTGATGGACCGCCTCGAAAAGAAGGTCGCTGCCAAGGGCGGTGACCCCAAGGCCCTGCGTCAGAAGGCGGCCGAGGGCCGTCGCAAGGCCGCGGGCCTGCCGGCCAAGAAGACGGTCGCCGGCAAGGGCGCCAAGGGCGGCAAGAGCAAGTCCGAAGGCAAGGGCGGCAAGGGCAAGAGCGGCAAGTCCGGCGACGAGAAGGGCCGCAAGTCCGAGGGCAAGGGCAAGTCCGAGGGCAAGGGCGGCAAGGGCAAGTCCGAGAAGGACGACAAGGACAACAAGAAGGGCGGCAAGTCCGGCGACGACAAGAACAAGAAGTCGTCGGGTGACAAGAAGGACGGCGACAAGAAGGACGGCGGCAAGTCCGGCGACGACAAGAACAAGAAGTCGTCGGGCGAAAAGAAGGATGGCGACAAGAAGGACGGCGACAAGAAGGAGAAGGACGGCAAGGGCAAGGGCAAGTAAGCCCCCCCCGGCCGGCGCCTTCACGCCCCGCCCCCAAAAGCAAAGAGCCCGGTCGAGAGACCGGGCTCTTCTGCGTAGGGCCTCTCGCCAGCCTACCAGACGATCAGCTCGGCCACAGCGCCCCGCTTGTCGGGCGAACAGTTGATCGAGCGCGGCATCAGCGCGGTGCGGCGCTGCAGCTCGCCGCTGTACAGCTCGCGGGTGAGCGGCGTGTCGGAATTCGACAGCAGGATGGTGACCCCCCGCCGCTTCAGCTCCACCGCCACGTCGCGCAGCCGCACCTGGTCGCTCATCCCAAAGCCGGCCTGGGTGTAGGCGGTGAAGGAGGCGGTGTCGGAGACCGGCACATAGGGCGGGTCGAAGTACACGACGTCGCCGGGCTCGGCGCGGTCGAGCACCGCCTCGTAGCCGCGGTGCTCGATGTCGGCGCCCATCAAGGCCCGGCTCACCGCCCGCAGGTTGGGGGCATCGCAGATGTTGGGGTTGGCGTAGCGGCCCCAGGGCACGTTGAAGCGGCCCTTGTTGTTGACCCGGTACAGACCGTTGTAGCCGGTCTTGTTCAGGTAGATGAGCCAGGCCGCCACCTCGGCATCGTCTTCGGCGCTGTCGACCTCGGCGGCGCGCACGGTGTAGTAGTGCGCCTCGCAGTTGGCCGCGGCGTGGCCCGCGAGGCGCTCGATGACGCCCTCGACATCGTCGCGCACGCCCCGGTAGGCCCGGATCAGGCGCAGGTTCATGTCGCTGAGCGAGGCCCAGGGCAGGGTGGCGCCGGCCTCGGGGGGCAGGCCTTCGGCCAGGGCGTAAAACAGCGCCCCGCCGCCGAGAAAGGGCTCATGGTAGGTGCCGAAGTCGGCGGGGATGTGGCGCAGCAGCTCGGTGACGAGGCGGCGCTTGCCGCCGACCCACTTGAGGAAGGGGCGGGCGGGCTCGTCGACGCGCGGCAGGGGGAGGAGGTCCGGCGTCGGCAGGGTGGGAGCGAAGGAGCGCGCGGTTGCGTTGGACATGGGCGTCCGGGGGGAGACAGGTAGAGGCGACGTGAGGTATGCTCTTGTCATGTCAACACTATCACGCAAGCTCTTCTGCTGTCTGCCCCTCTTCGTGGGCTTTCTCCTCCCCGCAGCCGCCTGCGCCAAGAAGGCCCCGCCGCCCCCTCCCGCGCCGCCGGGCCTCTGGCTGGCCGAGACGGTGCCGGTGGAGACCACCCTGGACAACCCGGCCATCCCCGACGCCGCCGACACCTGGGTGGCGATGATCAACGGCGCCCAGAAGACCGTGCAGTTGGGCGAATTCTACGTCTCCTCCGAGCCCGGCAGCCGGCTCGAGGCCGTCATCGGCGCGCTGGGCGCCGCGAAGAAGCGCGGCGTGACGGTGCAATTGCTGGTCGACGGCACCTTCACCGGCTCCAACCCCCCCGACCTCGACCGCCTCGTCGCGATGGGCGTGGAGCTGCGCCGCATCGACCTCAAGAAGGTGACCGGCGGCGTGCTGCACGCCAAGTACTTCATCGTCGACGGCCGCGAAGCCTGGCTCGGCAGCCAGAACTTCGACTGGCGCTCGCTCACCCATGTGGGCGAGTTGGGCCTGCGCTTCTCCGAGCCCGCCGCCGTCGCCGCGCTCGGCGCCGTCTTTGCCCAGGACTGGGCCCTCGCCGGCGGGGCGCCGCCGCCCGCCCTCACCCCGGTGAAGGATGAGCCCGCCGCCGCCGCCCCGCCGATGGCGCCGGTCGCCTTTGGCGCCGACACCGTGCAGGTGGCCCTGGTCGCCAGCCCCGGCGAGCTGCTGCCGGCCGGTGTGAGCTGGGATCTGCCCCAACTGCTGCGCCTCCTCGACGGGGCCACCCGCACGGTGCGCGTGCAGCTCCTCTCCTACGAGCTCGTTGGCTACGACAAGGTCTACTGGGATGAGCTCGATCGGGCCCTGCGCCGGGCCGCCTCCCGGGGCGTGAAGGTGGAGCTGCTGGTCTCGAACTGGGCCAAGAAGAACCCCGAGATCTTCCAGAGCCTCACGGTGGTGCGCAACATCGACGTGCGCTTCACCAACATCCCCGAGGCCAGCACCGGCTTTGTCGAGTACGCCCGGGTGCTGCACAGCAAGTACATCGTGGTCGACGGCCAGCAGGCCTGGGTGGGCACCAGCAACGTCTCGCGCGACTACTTCCACAGCAGCCGCAACGTCGGCCTGCTCATCGAGGGCGCCCCCTTCGCCGCGGTCCTCGATCAGCACTTCGCGCTGTCCTGGGGCAGCGCCTACGCCGAGGAGGTCGACCCCAAGGGCAGCTACACGCCCCCCAAACGCAAGAACAAGTGAGGGCCGGCGGGGGTAGGCTGGGGGCCTCTCGGGTGACGCGATGACCCTCCTGCTGCTGATCGGCCTCGCCTGGGGCCATGGCGCTGGCTTTGGCCTGAGCCGGGTGCGGCCGATCGACGAGGCCCGCTGGTGGGCCCTGGTGCGCGATCTGGGGCCCGTCTACACCGATGACGCCGGCGCCTCCTGGGCCTGGAGCTGCCCCGACGCGCTCGGCTTCAGCCGGATCTACGATCTGCTGCCCTACGCCGATGGCCTGCTGCTGGCCGGCATCGAGGGGGTGTCGCTGCACGCCGACTGCGGCAGCACGCCCATCCCCGGCCTGCCGGCCGGCGCCCTCGCCGATCACCTCGCCCCGGCGCCGGGGGGCTTCGTGGTGGCGGCCCTGGGGGTCGAGGCCGCGGGGCTCTATGCCTGCACCCTCGATGGCTGCGCGCCCTCCGACCTCGTCGGCCCCGAGCACTACGTCAAGAGCGTGCTCGTCGCCGACGAGGGCCTCTTCGCCACCGTGGTCACTGACGCCGCGCTGGCCGCCGGGCTCTACGCCAGCGCCGAGGGGGAGCGCTGGGAGGCCCGCTACACCTGGCCCGCCGGAGATGTCGATCCCCGCGTGCTCCTCGCCGATGGCCCCCGCCTCTTTGTCTGGGCCCAGCCCCGGGCCGAGGGGGCCAGCGGCAGCCTGCTGCGCAGCGAGGACGGCGGTCGCAGCTTCGTCTCCGTGCTGAGCGGCGGCGCGCTGGGCGACGCCATCCCCGGCATGGCCCGGGTCGGCGGCGGCGCGCGGCTGCTGATCGGCCTCGCCGGCGGACAGACCCTGGAGAGCGAAGACCAGGGGCTCACCTGGCGAGACGCCAGCGACTGGATGCCCGAGGTGGCCTGCAGCGCCGAGGTGGGCGAGGCCACGCTGGTGTGCGGCGACCACATCCTCGACGGGGTTGATCTGTTCATCACCCGCGACGGCGACACCTTCGCGCCCGCCTCCTGCCTGGAGGAGGCCGGCCAGGGCCCCTGCGTCGGCGAGCAGTGCGCCGCCGAGGCCTCCGGCTTTGAGCGGGCCGCCGACCTGGGCGGTGGCCGCTGCGAGGAGCTTCGAACCCGCCCGGCGCCGGCCTCCGAGGAGCCCCCCGCTGAGAAGGGCGGCTGCGCCGGATTCCTCCCCTTGCTGCTGCTGCCCCTGGCCCGTCGCCGCCGGGCTCCCACCCTGGCCAGCGCCCCGGCTGACAGCTAAAGGGAGGGCCCGCGGGCTGTAGACCGCCCCGCGCCAACGCTGCCGACGAGGAAGACATGGGCCGCATCTTTGAGACACGCAAGGCGACGATGTTTGCGCGCTGGGACCGCATGGCCAAGATGTTCACGCGGGTCTCAAAAGAGATCAACATCGCCGTGAAGGCCGGCGGCAGCAACCCGGACAGCAACCCGGCCCTGCGCCGCGCCATCCAGAACGCCCGCACCGCCAACATGCCCAAAGACAAGATCGAAAACGCGATCAAGAAGGCGCTGGGGGCTGGGTCCGAGAGCTACGCCGAGATCCTCTACGAAGGCTACGCGCCGCACGGCGTCGCCATCCTCGTCGAAACCGCCACCGACAACCCCACGCGCACGGTGGCCAATGTGCGCATGCACTTCACCAAGGGCAGCGGCAACCTCGGCAACAGCGGCTCGGTGGCCTTCCAGTTCCGGCGCATGGGTGTGTTCAAGCTCAAGGCCGACGGCCTCGACGCCGAGTCGCTGGAGCTCGACCTGATCGATCACGGCCTCGAAGAGCTGGGCGAGGGCACCACCGACAAGGGCGAAGACGTGCTGGTGGTGCGCTGCGCCTTCAACGACTTCGGCACCCTGCAAAAGGCGATGGAGGAGCGCGGCATCGTCCCCCTCTCCGCCGAGTCCGAGTACATCGCCCAGACCCCGATGGAGCTGCCCGAAGACAAGGCCACCGAGGTCCTCGCCCTGGTCGACCGCCTGGAGCAGGACGACGACGTGCAGAAGGTCTTCCACAACCTCGTCTAAGGAGCGCGCCGCCATGGCACTTGTCGAACGCAGCCTGCACGACGGCGTGATGCGCCTCGTCCTCAACCGCCCCGAGCGCCGCAACGCGCTGTCGATCGAGATGTACGAGGTCCTCACCGCCGCCCTGCGCGAGGCCTCGGCCGACCCGGCGGTCCGGGTGGTCACCTTGTCGGGGGCCGGCGGCCACTTCACCAGCGGCAATGACCTCAGCGACTTCATGGCCAACCCGCCCACCGCCGACGGCGGGCCGGTCTTTGAGTTCCTCTCCACGCTGGTGGTCTTCGAAAAGCCGCTGGTGGCCGGGGTTCAAGGCGCTGCCGTGGGCATTGGCACCACGCTTCTGCTGCACTGCGACTTCGTCTACGCCGCGCCCACCAGCCGCTTCCGGCTGCCCTTCGTCAACCTCGGCCTCGTGCCCGAGGCGGGCTCCTCGCTGATCCTGCCGCTGCTCTGCGGCCATGTGCGGGCCGCCGAACTGCTGATGCTGGGCGGTGACTTCGACGCCGCCACCGCCGATCGCCTCGGCCTGCTCAACGGGGTGGTGCCCGTCGAGGGGCTCTCCGCCGCCGTGGACAGCGTGGCGAGCCGCCTCTGCGATCAGCCGCTGGCCTCGATCATCGCCACCAAGCGCCTGATGAAGGCGCCCCAGCGCGAGGCGCTCAAGGCCGCCATGACCGCCGAGGGCGCCACCTTCGTCGAGCGGCTCAGCAGCCCCGAGGCGATCGAGGCCTTCACGGCCTTCTTCGAGAAGCGCAAGCCGGACTTCCGGCAGTTTGGCGGATGAGCCGGGCCGCCCTCCTCCTCCTGCTGGCGGGGGCGGGCTGCGACCCCAAGGGGGATGCGGGCGCGGGCGCTCCCTCGTTGCGCCGCCTGCGGCTGCCCGGAGCGGCGGCCTCTGGCATGGGCGCCGCGGTGTCGCTCCCCGGTGATGTCGATGGCGACGGGCAGATCGACCTGATGGTTGGCGGCTGGTTGGGCAACCGGGTCTGCCTCGTGCCCGGCCCCTTCGTCGAGGCCGCAGTGGGCGAGGCCGGCCCCTGCGCGGCGGGTGAGGGGGCCTATGACTACGCCGGCTACAGCCTCGCTCCTGCCGGAGACGCCGATGGCGACGGCACGATCGACCTGCTCGTGGGGGCGATCGGCTATGCCCTGCCGGGGGCCAACGCCGGGCGGGCCTACCTGCTGCCGGGCGGCTTCTCGGCCGGCGGCCTCGGCGACGCGGCGCGGGCCACGCTGAGCGGCGAGCTGGCCAATGACTATGCCGCAGCCTCGCTCTCGGCGGCCGGTGACCTCACCGGAGATGGGCAGCCCGACTACCTCATCGGCGCGCCGGGCAATGATCTCGGCGGGGCGGGCGGCGGGCGGGCCTACCTCCTCGCCGGGCCCCTGGCGGCGGGCGACACGCCGCTGGCCTCGGCCTGGGCGACGGTCTCGGGGGTGGCGCTGAGCCCCCTGCCGGGGCCCCCCCACGGGGAGTATGGCAGCGGCGAGGCGGTGGGCGACGCCCAGGTCGACGCCGGGGACCTCGACGGCGATGGGCTCCACGACCTCGTGATCGGGGCCTATGGGGTCTCGGAGGCCGGCAGCAACGCCGGGCGGGTGGCGGTCTTCCTGGGGCCGGTCGCCGCGGGGGCCTTCCTCCTCGCCGACGCCGACGCCGCCCTCGATGGGGCCGAGGCCGAGGGCTTCGCAGGCAGCCCGCTCCTCGCGGCGGGAGACCTCGATGAAGACGGCCACGCCGAGCTCTTCGTCGCCGCCGATGGAATTGGTCGGGTCTACCGCTTGAGTGGGCCCACCCTGCTCGGCGGCGGCAGCCTCGCCGAGGCCGAGAGCAGCCTGTCCGGCGCGTCGGCGGGCGATCGCTTTGGGGCGGCGCTGGCGCTCGGCACCTGGGCGGGGGAGCCGGTGCTGGTGGTGGGGGCCCCCTCTGATGCGGCGATGGGCTCGGAGGCCGGCGCCGCCTACCTCTTCGGCGACCTCACCACGCCGGGAGACCGGTCGGTGCGCCGGGCGTTCCACGTGGAAGAGGGGAGCGGTCAGGCCGATCAGCTCGGCCTCTCGGTGGCGGCTGGCCTCGACCTCGTCGCGATCGGCGCGCCCGGCGCCGACGCCGGCGGGGCCTTTGCCGGCGAGGTGCTCCTCTTGGAGCTGGACGGCGCCGAATGAGCCCGCTGCGGCGGCTCCTGCTGCGCTTTCGGCCCCACCGCGGTCGCCTCGCCCTGGCCCTGGGGATGGTCGCCCTGCACGGCCTCGTGCCGGGGGGCATCGTGCTGCTGATCCAGCAGGTGCTCGACACGGTCCTCATCGAGAAGAGCGACTGGGGGCTCATCGCCGTGCCGGTTGGCGTCGTTGTGCTCTATGGGCTCAACGGGGCCCTGGGGCTGGGGCGCGGCATGTTGACCCGCCAGGTGGCCTGGGCGGTGATCACCGAGCTGCGGCGGGATCTGTTCATCGCCCTGCTGCGCCAGGGGCCGCTCTGGCACCAGGAGCGGCAGAAGGGCGCGCTGATCGCGCGGTTGACGAATGATGTGAACAATGTGCAGTACGGCGTGAGCGGGGTGGTGACGGCCGTCCAGCGGCCGATCAGCCTGATCGTGCTGGTGGGTGCGGCCTTCGCGATGAACCCGCGCCTCGCGGCGATCGGCCTCGTGCTGCTGCCGGCCTTGAGCCTGCCCCTGTCTCGCCTGAGCCGGGGCCTCCGCCGGCGCAGCCGCGACAACCTCGACACGATGGCCCAACTCTCGGCCGGTGCTGCGGAGACCCTCGCCGGCATTCGCACGGTGGCCACCGCAGACGCCGCCGCTGACCGCCTTGCCCGCTTCGACCACGACAACGAGGCCCACCGCAAGGCCCAACTCGACGAGGCGCTGGCCCGCCTGCTGCCGAGCCCGGTGGTGGAGCTGGTGGCGGCGGTGGGGGTGGCGGCGGTGATCGTGGTGGGGGGCCGGCAGGTCTTTGCGGGCGAGGTGTTGCCCGGCGAGCTGCTGGCCTTTTTGGTGGCGATGGGCCTCCTTCATGAGCCGCTCAAGGGCCTCGCCGAAGTCTCCAGCCTGACCCAGCGGGCCCTGGTGGGGGCCGAGTCGGCCTTTGCGGTGCTCGACGCCGCCCCCAGTCCGCCCGACCTCGGCGTGGCGGCGCTGCCGGCCGGGCCGCTCTCGGTCTCGGCGGAGGGGGTCACCTTCGGGTATGGCGATGGCGCCGTGCTGCACGCGGTGTCGTTCCATGTGGAACCGGGGTCGGTGCTGGCCCTGGTGGGGCCCTCGGGCAGCGGCAAGTCCACCCTGGCCAGCCTCTTCGTGCGCTTCGCCGATCCGGTCGGCGGCCGGCTGCTCCTGGGCGGGGTCGACCTCCGGGCGCTGCCCTTGTCGACCCTGCGGCGGGCCGTCTCGCTGGTCACCCAGGAGCCCTTCCTCTTTGGCGACACTGTCTACGCCAACATCGCCCTCGGCCGGCCCGAGGCCAGCGCGGCGGCGGTGGAGGCGGCGGCCCGGGCGGCCAACGCCCACGACTTCATCTGCGCCCTGCCCCTGGGCTACCGCACGCCGATTCAGGAATTGGGGATGCGCCTCTCGGGCGGCCAGCGCCAGCGCATCTGCATCGCCCGGGCCCTGCTGCAAGACGCGCCGGTGCTGATCCTCGACGAGGCCACCAGCGCGCTCGACGCCGAGAGCGAGGCGGCGGTGCAAGAGGCCTTGGAGCGCCTGATGGCCCACCGCACCGTGATCGCCATCGCCCACCGGCCGAGCACAGTGCGGGGAGCCGATCAGGTGGTGGTGCTCGATCAGGGGCGGGTGGTCGAGGCCGGCCCCCCGGCGGCGCTCCTGGCCCAGGGCGGACTGTACAGCCGACTGTTCGGCGCATAAGGGGCGATTGCATCTGTTCCACGCTGACCCTGCGCAGGGGGCCCGCGCCGCGGTAGAGGCTCCCGCCATGACGTTCCACGACCCCGACCCGGTGCCCGCCACCCCACGCTTCCGCGACGCCGTCGCTGCCTTGGTGTTGGAGGTCCCCTTCGGCCGGGTGATCGGCTACGGCGGCGTGGCGGCGGCGCTGGGCAGCCCGCGGGCGGCCCGTCAGGTGGGCTACGCGCTGGCGGCCTTGCCGGCCGACACGGCGGTGCCCTGGTGGCGGGTGCTGCGCAGCGACGGCACGGTGGCGATGGCCGGCGATCCCGAGCGCGGGCCGCTGCAGATCGCCGCTTTGCGCGACGAGGGCGTGATCCTGGAAGAGGGGAGGGTGGACATGTCCCGCTTTGGCTGGCTGCCGGCGGTGGGCCGATGAGCGATCTTCGGCGCACGCGGGCGATCGCGGCCCCGGGCAGCCCGCCGCCGGGGGCGCCCGCCGTGATGTGGTCGAGCCGGGCCCACCAGGCCGGCGAGCGGCGCGAGGCTCCGCTAACCACCTTCGAAAAGGGTCTCGGCGCCTGCTTCTTTGCGCTCTGGCGCCTGATCGGGCTGCTGATCTTGCCCTTCTTGCTGATCGGGCCGAAGACCCGGCGGCATGTCTGGGGCCTGCCGGCGCCCGAGCCTGGCTGGACCTGGCTGCACGGGGCCAGCGCTGGCGAGCATGTGGCGGCCCGGGCCCTGGCGCCCCTGATCGAGCCGGGGGCCTGGCGCACCGCCACCTCGCTGCAGACGCCGGTGCTGGGCGCCTTTCCGGCCCCCTTCGACCTGCCCTTTGTGGTGGAGGCCTGGCTCGATCGGGCCCGTCCGGGGCGCCTCGTGCTGGTCGAGGCCGAGCTCTGGCCGGGGTGGCTGGTCGGCGCCCGGGCCCGCGGCATCCCGGTGGTGGTGGTCAACGCCCGCCTGAGCCAGGGAACGGCGCGCTGGCGGGCGATCCCGCCGCTCTGGCGCTGGCTTACGGCCGGGGTCACCTTCATCGGGCAAGACCAGACCGGCGACCTCAAGCTGGCCGCCGAGCTGCGGGCCGCCACCTTTCAGCTCGGCCGCGACGCCTTCATCGCCGCCAGCACCCGGGCGGGCGACGAGGCCCGGGTGATCCTGGCCTGGCGCGGCGTGCCGGTGATGATCGGCCGCCAGCCGCGGCCCTTGCTGGTGATCGCCCCACGCCACCTCGATCGGGTGCCCGAGGTGGTGGGCCTCTTGGAGAAGAGCGGCCTGCGCTACAGCCTGCGCAGCCAGGGCTGGCACCCCGACGACGAGGTGCTGCTGCTCGACACCTACGGCGAGCTGTCGGGGCTCTTTGCCCAGGCCCGCGCCGCCTTCATCGGCGGCACCTTCGACGAGTCGATCGGCGGCCACTCCCCGGCCGAGGCCTTCACGGCGGGGGTGCCGGTGGTGCACGGGCCCTGCACCCGCGCCAACCCCAATGCCTGGACCCAGGGCATCGCCCTGTGCGTCGACGGGCCCGACTGGAGCGCCGAGGTCATCTGCGATCGGCTCAGCAAGGCCTTCCGCTCGGCCCTGGCGGTGGGCCCGCGGCCGGCGCCCCAAAACGAGAGCGCGGTGCGCTGCGCCTCGCTGCTGCCGGCCTCGATCCTGCCGCCCGAGACCGTGGCGCGGCCCCTGCTGGAGCCCCTGGTGGGCCTCGTGGGCGCGATCGGGCGGCGGCGGCCGGCCTTTCGCGGGGCGCCCGTGCGGGTGAGCGTGCCGGTGGTGAGCGTGGGGGCCCTGGCGGCGGGGGGCACGGGCAAGACGGCGGTGGCCGGCTGGCTGGCCGCCAAGGTGGCCGGGGCCTTCGTAGTCTCCCGCGGCTACCGGCGCCTCGGCGCCGGAGACGACGTGCGGGTGGGCCTTCCCGGCGAGGAGCCCGATCGGCCCTTGGGCGATGAGCTGGAGATGCTGCGGCGGCGCGGCGTCCCGGTGATCTCGGCCCCAGACCGCGTGGCGGGGGCCGAAGAGGCGATCCGCCAGGGGGCGCGGGTGATCATCTTGGACGACGGCTTTCAGCACCGTCGCCTCGCCCGCGATCTCGATGTGGTCACGATCGACGCCCGCTGGCCGAGCGCCCGGGGCCTGATCCCGATGGGCTCGGGCCGCGAGCCCTGGCAGGCCCTGGGCCGGGCCGACTGGATCTGGCTGCAGAGCGCGCCGCGCGGGGGCACGCCGCCCTTGCCGGGGCCCCTGCCCAAAGTTCCGGTGATCCGCGCCCGCTATGTGCCTGTCGGCTGGCTGATCAACGGCCAGCGGGTGGGCCTGTCGGCGGTGAAGGGCCCGGTGGACGTCGCCGCCGGCGTGGCCGACCCCTCGGGCTTCCTCTGCGCCCTGCTCAAGCTCGGTTTGGAGGTGCGCTCCTTCACCGATGTGGGCGATCACGGGCCGCTGGTGCGCATCTCCGAGCGCTGCGTGGTGACCGAGAAAGACGCCGCCCGCCTCCCGCTCGACACCGACGCCATGGCCCTGCTGATGGACCTGGAGGTGGAGGGCGGCGACGTGCTGCTGGGCGCCATCCAGCGGCTGCGCGAGCCGGTGTGGTAGCAGCCCTCTTTGGCTGGCTTTGGTGGTGGATCCTGCCAGCCCGCAAGCGCCTCGCGGTGCGAGCCTACCAGCGGGCCTTTCCGGGGCGCGATCCGCGGGAGCTCGCCGCAGGGGTGGGGGAGGTCTGCCGCGGCTACCTCGACCTGCTGCGCGGCCGCTACGGCCGGGTGGAGGGGGCGGCCGCCGTGGCGGGCGGCGGCCTCGCCCTGGCCGGGCACCTCTCCTGCTGGGACCTCGCCCTGGTGAGCGGCGGGCGGGTGGCCCCGGTGACGATCTTCGTGAAGCCGCCCAGCAACCGCCTCGCCGCCGCGCTGATCCGCCGCCTGCGCATCCGGGCCGACGTCGAGCTGCTGCCGCCCACGGGCTCGATGGCGGCGGCGGAGGCGGCCCTCGATCGCGGCCGGCTCGTCATCTTCGTGCAGGACCAGCGCCACAACGCCGGCATCGCGGTCGACTTCTTCGGCCAGCCGGCGCGCACCAGCGCGGCCTTCGCGGCCCTGGTCTACCGGCGCCGGCCGCGGGTCTTTGGCATCACCCAGGGCTACGAGGCCGACGGCGCCTTCGTCGTCAGGGTCCGCCCGCTGGAGATGGAGGTCCCCGAGCCCCGCGAAGCGGCGATCCTGGCGATCACCGCGGCCAGCCAGGCCTTCTACGAGGGGGCGATCCAGGCGCGCCCCTGGGCCTGGTGGTGGCTGCACGATCGCTGGAAGCGCCCAGCCTCTTGAGCCGCCGAGGTGGCCTCCTTCGCGGCGGTGGCCCTTTGACGGCGCCGCCCGGGCCGGATTACGGTGGCGGCCGCTTCGCGGAGGCTCTGCCCATGCTCGTGCCCACCCTCGCCCGCCTCCTGCCCCTGGGGCTGCTCTCCTTCGCCGTGGGCTGCAGCTCCACGTGTGAGAAGAACTCCTGCGCCTGCCAGGAGGCCTGCAACCGCCTCTACCAGGAGAGCGAGTGCAACATCATCGAGGTGGGCAACCAAACCCGCGATGAGCGCATCCTCGACTGCGTGCAGACCTGCGAAAACGCGCTCGAGACGCCGGGCGAGATCCGCGAAGACTACGACCCCTACGAGTACACGCCCCAGGATGAGGCCGTGGAATTCACCAACGACAAGGAAGCGGCCTTGTGGATGGAGTGTGTGGCTGAGACCTCCTGTGAGCTGATCGCCGATGGTTACTGTGCCCCGCTCCCGTAGCCCCCTCGGCCTGGTCGGCCTGCTCGGTCTGCTCGCCGGCTGCGAGCCCACCTGCAAGAACACCTGCGAGAAGCTGCTCGCCTGCGACGAGGTCGAGACGCCCCGCCTCTCCCTCGACGACTGCACCGACTCTTGCGAAGAGCAGCAGGCGCTCTACGTGCGCTGGGACGACACCCAGCTCATCGACGCCTTCGCGGCCTACAAGACCTGCGTCGAAGAAGAGGGCTGTGCCGCCATCGCCGAGGGCGTCTGCTACGACGAGGATCTCTACGCCTTTTAGGTGCCCATGGCGCTCCCCAGACTGCTCTTCCTGCACACCGGCGGCACGCTGGGCATGATCCAGCGGGCGCCAGGCCCTCTTGAGCCGGGCTTCTACGACGCCAACCTGCTGCCCTTCGTCGCCGGCCTCGACGCCATCGCCGACATCGAAGGGCGGGTGGTCTGCGCGCTCGACTCGTCCGACCTGAGCCCGGCCATCTGGGTGGAGCTGGCGACGATCATCGCCAACAGCCTCGATCGCTTCGACGGCTTCGTGATCCTGCACGGCACCGACACGATGGCCTGGACCGCCTCGGCCTTGTCCTACATGCTGCGCGGCCTCGATCGGCCGGTGATCCTCACCGGCAGCCAGCGCCCCTTGGCCGAGCTGCGCACGGATGCCCGCAGCAATGTGGTGCACTCGGCGATCTGCGCCACGCGGCCGATCCCCGAGGTCGGCCTCTGCTTTGGCGACACGCTCTTTCGGGGCAACCGCGCCACCAAAGTCTCGATCCAGGACTACGGCGCCTTCGCCAGCCCCAATGCCCCGCCGCTGCTGCGCATGGGCGTCGACATCGAGGTGGGCCCCACCCTGCCCCCGCCCACTGCGCCCTTCTCGCTGGCGGCCGCGGTGAGCGAGTCGGTGTCGGTGCTCACGCTCTTTCCGGGCATGAGCCCCGTCTCGCTGCTGCGCCTCGCCGAGAGCAGCGCGGTGGTGGTGCTGCGCGGCTTTGGCGAGGGCAACATCCCCCAGGCCCGCTGGCCCGAGGCGATTGCCCAGGTCTGCGCCGGGGGCGGTGCGGTGGTGGTGACCAGCCAGAGCGCGCGGGGCCGGGTGCTGCCCGGGCGCTACCAGTGCAGCCAGCGCGCCCGCGACGCCGGGGCCTTCTTCGCCAGCGACATGACCCTGGAGGCGACGGTCACCAAGATCATGTGGCTGCTTGGCCAGGGAGTGGCGCCGGCCGATCTCGGCGGCCCGCTGCTCCGCCCGCTGGCCGGCGAGCTCAGCCCTTAGAGGCGCACCAGCTTCTGCTCGACCACCCGCCAGCCCACCGGCGGACGCTCGGCGACGGCGAAGATGTGATCGCCAAGCGCCCAGCCCTTCTGAAAGAAGACCTCGGCGAGGCGCACACGCAGGCGGTTGCTCTCCTCGTCGCGCTTGCCGAGGGCCCGGGCGAGGTCGGCCGCCACATCGTCGGAGTCCTGGGCCAGCAAGGCCTCGGCGGCGGCGTAGCGCACGCCCTCATCGAAGTCTTCGAGGAGGGGCGGCACGCGCTGCAGGATGCGGGGGTCGAGGTAGTCCGACAGCCGGATCAGGATCTGCCGCTTCTTTTCGGGCTTGAAGGGGTCGACCTCACGGCCGAGCATCTCCAGCAGCACGTCGACGGCGGCCTCGGGGCCCTCGGTCTCGTCGATCACCTGCAGCGGGATGGCGAACTGCTCGTTCTTCTTCACCCAGGCCCGGATCGGCCCGCTGACCTTGTCTTTGCCCAGCCGCACGAGGAGCTTGTGGGCCAGCTCTTTTTCGTGGGTGTCCTTCATGCGCTGCTCGTAGGCGAAGGTGAAGCGGCCGAGCAGGCCCACCACCGCCTCTTCTGAGCCGTTGTCGGCCAGCCAGTGCAGCGACAGCTCGCGCTCTTCGGGCTGGGTGTTGATGTCGCGGGCGCGCTTGGCGTGGCGGCTGACCTGCTTCTCATCGCCGCCAAAGAGGAAGTCGAGGAATCCCATGTGCACTCCAGAGAGCGGCCGCGCGCGTAGCAGTAGGTGCAGGGCTGGCGCCATCGGGCGGGCAAGGTAAGCCCAGGCGTTGAAAAGGCAACGGGCCTGACCCGATCCGCGGCGCCGGATGGCACGATCCTCGCGATCTCTGCACGGAAGGCGTTGACGATCAGGCCCGAAGTTCTCTACACTGTGGCAAGTTCACCCCGCCTCGGTCGGGCCCCTCGGTGTGCACCACCGGCATTTCGTCAGCAGGAGCTTCGGGCATGCGGTCCCTGAATGCAGCATCCATCGCCTTCCTCGTCCTTGTTGCCTGCTCTAGCGACAAGGTGGTCGACACCGCGACGGTGGTCGCCTGCGACGCGCCGGTCGCCATCGCGGGCGCCGATCAGGGTGTTGCCCTGGGCGGACGGGTCACGCTGGATGGCACGGCGAGCACCTTCTGCGAGAAGAACGCCGACCTCGTCACCTACACCTGGACCATGCTCGCACCCGCCGGTTCGGCCTTGGATGAGTCGGCCTTGTCCGACAACCGCACGCTGACCGCGTCGGCGCCGAGCTTCACGCCCGACATCGAAGGCGACTACACCTTCTTCCTGTCGGTCTCCGACGGCAGCACCACCAGCAACGAAGATCCCGTCGTCATCCGGGTCACCGCGGGCGACAATCCTCCGGTGGCCGACTGCGGCGTCGACCAGGAAGGTGCGGTGGGCCTCGCCTCTACGCTGGACGGCTCGGCCTCCAACGATCCCGAGGGCGCCACCCTGGAGTACATGTGGGCCCTCTCCGACGCCCCGGACTGCTCGGCCCTCACCAGCGCCGACATCTACAACTCCGGCGGCCCCAAGCCCACCATCGTGCCCGACTGCGACGGCGTCTTCACCATCAGCCTCGTGGTCTCCGACGGCACCCACTACTCCGAGCCCGACATCTGCGCGGTCAACGTGGCGGGCACCAACCGCACCCCCACCGCCGACGCGGGCGACTCCCTCGACCTCGGCGCCTGCGCCGACAACCCCATCAACCTCGATGGGCATGGCAGCTACGACCTCGATGGCGACGTGCTCACCTACCGCTGGTCGCTGATCGAGGCCCCGGCGGGCTCCGCCGCGTCTGACGCCAACATCTCCGACAGCGCCAGCGCCGAGCCGGCCTTTACCTGGGATGTCGTCGGCGCCTACTCCTTCCAGCTCGATGTCTACGACGGCGTGACCTGGTCGGCCCCCGACGTGGTCACCTTCTCCATCGCCGCGTCCTCCACCAACGACCGCCCCTTCGCCAACGCTGGCGCCGACGTGTCGGTGGAGAAGGAGGGCGAGTGCACCTCCAAGTCCTACGCCTGGACCTGCACCGACTGCGAGGCGGAGACCTTTGAGCTGGACGGCTCGGGCTCCTACGACCCCGATGGTGACGACATCAGCTACACCTGGAGCGAGCCCACCGGCACGGTGAGCTTCTCCAGCCGCTATGGCGCGCTGACCGACGGCACCATCGCCGCCCAGCCGGCGACCTATGGCAGCACCACCACGCTCTCCCTCGTCGTCGAGCTGTCGGTCTCCGACTGCCAGTACTCCGACAACGATCAGACCACGGTCGTCTACACCTGCCAGGGCGTCAGCAACTGAGCGGCGGCTTCGGCCCGCGCGGTTCCTCCCTCTTCTCCCGCGATCGAGAGAGCAATGTCCATGCGCTTTTGCATCCCCTTTCTGGCCCTTTCCCTCGCCCTCGTCGGCTGCGGCGGCGCTGAGACCAGCATCGTCGAAGGCAAGGGGGCCAGCAACAACCTGCCGGTGGCGATCGCGGGGAGCAACATCGAGATCACGGCGGATCAGCCGGTGAACCTCGATGGTTCGGGCTCCTACGATCCCGATGGTGACCCGATCACCTTCCACTGGACCTTCGACTCGGTGCCAACCGGATCGGCGGTGGTGTCGGACGGCCTGCCGGGCAACAACACCAGCACGGCCACCACCACCTTCCTCGCCGATGTAGTGGGCACCTACGTCGCCACCTTGCAGGTCAAGGACAACATCGGCAACGTCTCGGCGCTCAGCTCGGTGGTCATCACCGTGAAGCCGGGCGCCGTGCCGGTCGCGGCGGCCGGGCTCGACCAGACCGCCGCCTCGGGGGCCACCATCAGCCTCGACGGCTCGGGCTCCTACGATCCGCTCGGCCGCGCGCTCTCCTACACCTGGACCCTGGAGAGCCTGCCCTCGGGCAGCACCTCCACCCTGACCACGCCCACCACCGTGGCCCCCACCTTCGTCGCCGACAAGGGCGGCCTGTATGTGGTCTCGCTGGTGGTCAACAACGGCATCAACGCCTCGAGCCCCGACACCGCCGTGGTGCGGGTCAGCTCGGCAGACGCCACGGCGCCGGTGGCCAACGCAGGCACCGACATCGGCGGCCAGGACTGCACCGCCATCCAGCTCGATGGCAGCGGCTCCTTTGACGCCAACGGCGACGCGCTGACCTACCAGTGGGATGTGCAGAGCGTGCCCTCCGGGTCGCAGGCCTCCAACGCCAGCTTCTCCAGCCGCACCCTGTCCAACCCCACCTTCTACCCCGACGTCGCTGGCAGCTACACCGTCTCGCTCACCGTGCACGACGGCACCTCCTGGGCCACCCCCGACCTGATGGTGATCTCGGCCTCGGAGCGCACCTACAACGCGGCCCCCACCGTCGACGCCGGCGCCCCCAAGACCGCCGAGGGCGGCGAAGCCGAGTGCACGCTGTCTGGCTACACCTATGACTGCGAGGTCTGCGGGCCGGTCACCCTCGATCTGGGCGACGACGCCACCGTCTCAGACCCCGACGGCGACCCGCTCACCTACTCCTGGACCGTGGTGAGCGGCGAGGCGCAGGTCACCGCCCCCGACGCCCTGGGCACCAAGGTCACCCTGAGCGAGGCCATCCCCACCGAGCCCGCGGTCTGCGACGCCAACGAGTATGTGCTCAAGCTCACAGTCACCGACTGCACCGGCGCCGCGGTGAGCGACACCGTCACCTACACCGTCAACTGCTGCGGCATCGAAGCGGCGGCTGCGCGCTAAGCGGTGATTCCCTGGTTGGCGGCGGCGCTCGGCCTGGGCGCCCCGGGGCTCGCCCTGCCGCTCTACGCCCACGACGAGCCCTGCGCCGACCCTCGCTTTCCCGCGGTGGCCGGGGGCTGGTTCTTCTCTTGTGACGCCCAGGGGCGGGTGGCGCAGGCCCTTCGCCTCGACGATGGGCACGCGGTCGCGCTCCCCGTCGCGGTGGAGCAGCCGGCGGTGGGTCCGGGCTGCATCTATGTGCCGGGGGTCAACGGCGGCCTCTGGCGCCTCGGCGATGGCGCCCCCGAGGCCGTGGGCGCGGTGGCCCTGGTGGTGGAGCCCCTGGCCGCCCCGCCGGTGACCGACTGCGCCCACATCGCGCTCCTCACCGACAATGCGGTACAGGCCTTCGCCGTCGGCGATCGCGTGCGGCGCTCGGTGGAGGCCCGGCCGGCCGGCTGGTATCCACCCGCCTTGGCCTGGCCCTGGGTGGCCTGGATCGAGGCCCCGCGGCCCGGCGAGCGCGTGCTGATGGCCTACAACGTGGAGAGCGGTGAGCGCCGCGCCGGCCCCGGCCTGCCGGGCGCCCGCCATGTGATCGGCCGCGACGGCCTCTTCGCCTGGGCCGACGACGCGCAGCTCTGGCTGTGGGAGCCGATGTCCCAGGCCGCCCGCGCCACACCGGCCGAGGCCGGCTTCTCCGCGCCGCTCAGCCTCGACCGCGGCGTGATCTGCTACGAGGAGCGCCAGGCCGGCCACCTCGATCTGCGCTGCACCGACGGCCTCGCGGTGCAGGGCCCGGGTCACCAGCGGGCCCCCCAACGAAGCGGCGATCGCCTGCTCTATCGAGAGGATGACCGCCTGATGCTCTACACGGCGCCGCGATGAGGGCGGCGGGCGCGCTGCTGGGCCTCGGCGTGGGCCTCGCCTTCGTGTGGCTCGACCCCGAAGCCGCCCTGCGCCCCGAGGCCGCCCTGGCCGCGCTTCAAGCGCTGGGCGCCGCCCTGGCGGTGGGCCTGGGGGCGATCGGCGGCGGGTCGGCGCTCCTCCAGCGACTCGCACCCCGGCTCCTCGACGATGGGCGCGGCCTGCTGCACGCCGCGGTGATCGGCCTGATGCTCCACGCGCTGCTCGGGCTGGGCCTCGCGGGCTTGGGGCTCTTTGTGCCCTTGGGCCCCAGTCTGCCGAGCCTGCTGTTGGGCCTCGGCTGGCTGAGCCGCCCGCCGGTGCGCGCCGAGCTTAACCGAAACGAGGCCCTGCTGATCGGCCTTCTCGGGGTCTTTGTCGCCGCTGGGCTGCTGCCCGCCCTGGCCCCGCCGGTCGACACCGACGAGCTGTACTACCAGCTCAGCCTGCCCCGCCAGATCGCCGAGACGGGGCTGCTCCCCGGCGGCCTGCTGCGCCCCGACGGCAGCCGGCCCCTCCTGCTGCACCTGCCCTTCGCCAGCGCCTACGCCCTCGGCGGCGCCTCGGCGCCCCGCCTGCTCCACCTCGGCCTCGCCGCCCTGCTGCTCCCGGCCCTGGGCGCCTGGGGGCGGGCGCTCGGGAGGCCGGCCGCCGGAGGCCTCGCCGCCTTGCTGCTGGTCGGCTCCTACAGCGTGCTGGCCGAGGGCGGGCTCGCCGCCACCAACCTGCCTGCCGCCGCCGCCGTGCTCTGCGTGCTCGACGCCGCCCTGCGCGGCGAGGCCATCGGGCTGGCGCTGGCCGCCGGGGCCGCCCTCGGGCTCAAGTACACCACCGCCGGCGGCGTGGCCGGCGCCTTCCTGGTGGCCCGGATGCCGCTCCGGCAGCGGATCATCGCCGGGGTGGGCGCGCTGCTGTTGCTGACTCCCTGGTGGGCGCGCAACGCCCTGTCTGGCCTGCACCCGCTCTTTCCCTACGCGGGCTGGCCGCCGCCTCAGCCCGGAACGGAATTCACCTTTGTCTACCTGGAGAAGTACGGCGCCGGCCGCGCGCCGCTCGACCTGGCCCTGGCCCCGCTGCGGGCGGTGATGTCGGCCAAGGTGACGAGCTTCCGCTTCCTGGGCAAGCTCAGCCCAGCCTGGGTGGCCGCCGCCCCGCTGGCGCTTTGGGGATTGCTGCGCATCCGCGGAGACGCCGCCCGCATCGCCATCGCCGGGGCGATCGGCCTGCTCGCCTGGGTGGCCGGGCCGCACTGGATCCGCCACCTGCTGCCGATCGCCCCGGTGATCGCCCTGGCCCTCGGCCTGGGCGTGGAGGGCGCGGCCAAACCCGCAGCCGGGCGCCTCGCGCTGGGCCTCGCCACCCTGCTGGGCCTCGGCGCCAACCTGCTGCCCCTGCTGCCCGCGCTGGCAGACCGGGTTGGGGTGGTCACCGGCCAGGAGCCCCAGGCGGCCTTCCTCGACCGCCACCTCGATCCGCTGCCTGCCGTGCGCTTCGTCAACGAACACACCCGCGATGATGCTGTGGTGGCCGTGTTCTTTGACTGGAGCCTCTTCTACATCGAGCGCCCCACCCTGCTCGGCAGCGTCGAAGATCACATCCCCAGCCGCGACTTCCTGCTGCGCCATGGCCCGGGCAGCCTCGACGCCCTGCGCGCGCTGGGCGCCACCCATGTGCTGGTGCGCCGGGCCGGCTTCTTGCAGAAGAGCTACCCCTTCCTCACCAAGGCCGAGCTCGACCGCGCCTTTCGGGATCCCGAGGCGCTGCTTGGCGAGCGGCTGCTCCTGGAGGGGGAGCTGCTCTTTGAGCGCCATGGGGTCGCGGTCTGGAAAATTTCTCCTTGACGCTCGCCGCCAAGGCCCATATAAGGTGGGCGTTCCGCGGAAGTGGCGGAATGGCAGACGCGCTAGGCTCAGGACCTAGTGATCGCAAGGTCATGGGGGTTCAAGTCCCCCCTTCCGCACCAAACACAAGCGCCGGTGGTAACCCCGCCGGCGCTTTTGTTTTTGCTTCCGGCGAACGGGGCGCTGGTTACATTGGGGCCGCACACGGCCTGCCGGCCGCCCGGAGACGCCATGGTCAAGCTGCTCGCCCCCACGCTCTTCCTGCTCGCCGCCTGCGCCCCCACCAAGGCCAGCGTCACCGGCGACACCGCCCTCGTCACCGAAGAGAACATCTCCGAGTCCGACGCCGACGCGGATTCGGACGCCGACAGCGACGCCGACAGTGACGCCGACGCCGACGCCGACGCCGACAGTGACGCGGACACCGACGCTGACCCCGACCCCGTGCCCAACTTCGACGTCTGGGAGGGCTCGCGCACCTTCTACGTCGACTACGATGGCGAGGACTACGACTGCGGCGGCGAGGAGGTCACCGAGGCCGGCGACCGCATGCAGAGCGGCTCGGACTACGAGACCCTGCAAGACGCCTGCCCCGAGTGCACCTACATCTACGAGGTCAGCCCCGACGCCCGCAACGCCTGCGGCGAGTGGGTGAGCCTGAGCGACCCCTCCTACCGCGGCCTCATCTTCGACGGTGACGCCGTCTCCTACGTGTTCTTCTCGGTCTCCGGCCGCGAGGTCGACGCGGTGGTGTGGGATGACAACGCCGGCTGGGACGGCTTCACCGTCACCTATGAGTACGCCACCGAGTGGTACTACGGCTCGGAGCTGACGGTTGAGGGCTACGTCACCTTCCCCGAGATGATGCCGTGAGCCGGCGGCCCGTCTTCCAGGGCCGCATCGTCAACCTGGGCGTGGAGACCGTGACCCTGCCCAATGGGCACACGGTCGAGCTGGAGATCCTCCGCCACCCCGGCGCCGCCGCCGTTGTGCCTCTGCACGACGATGGCAGCGTCACCCTCGTCTACCAGTACCGCCACGCCGGCGGCGGATGGCACTATGAGCTGCCCGCCGGCGTGCTTGAGCCTGGAGAGGCCCCCGTCACCGCCGCCGCCCGCGAGCTGTCCGAAGAGGCCCAACTCGCCGGTGAGCTGCGCCTGCTCACCACGATCTACACCACGCCCGGCTTCACCGACGAGCGCATCCACATCTTCGTCGCCACCGATCTGCGCCCCACCGATGGCCACCCCGAGGCCGACGAGGCGCTCCACGCCGTGCGCCTGCCCCTCGCCGAGGCCCTGGCCATGGCCCGCGACGGCCGGATCACCGACGGAAAGACGCTCGTAGGCCTGCTCCTCGCGGGCACCTGAGCGCCGAGCGACACCGATGTCGCCCTTCAACGCCGGTCGGGGGCTTCGTTCTGGCCCTGTGCAGGCGATTCGCTCGTGGTGATGGGTATCATCGGCGTCTGGCACGCCCTGTGCTATAGGTTCAGGCATGGAGGCATCATGAATCGGATCTCGCTGTTGTTGCCCTTCGCGGCTGGATGGACCTTGGCCCTCGGGGGATGCGGAGCGGAGTACGGCCTCGCCGACAGCGGCGGCGCCGACTACGCCATGGCGGAAGTGGACTTCGGCGACGATGGCGGCGCCGGTGCCCCCAGCGACACCGCCGATGTGGACGATGGCTACGGCTCGGAAGACGAGGCCGGCTTCCTCGGGCTGGAGCCCGCCGTCACCACCGCCTATGTCTTCGTGGCCAACCCCGACCTCAACACGGTCACCCGCATCTCGGTGCCCTCCCTCGCCGTCATCACCGCCAGCGTCGGCGTGAACCCCGCGGTGGCCCTCACCACCGCCGACTACAACACCGCGGCCGTCTTCAACCAGGGCAGCGACGAGGTCAGCGTGATCGACGCCGACACGCTCTCGGTGGACAATGTCGAGGTGCGCGAGAACTTCAACAACATGGTGATGTCGCCCGACGGCAAGTGGGTCGCCTGCTTCCACGACGCCGCCAAAGAAGACGACGCCAGCAGCGCCGACTCCGCCGGCACCCAGTCCTACAATGAGGTCAGCTTCGTGCGCCTCGGCGACAAGCAGCACTTCCCCACCGTCGTTGGCTTCAACCCCCGGGGCATCCAGTTCACCCCCGACGGCGGCACCGCGGTGGTGGTCTCCGACGCCTACGTCGTGCTGGTCGACCTCACCGGCGAGGAGCCCATCCGCACGCCGGTCGCCATCTCCGAGGACACCGTCAATCCCCCCTCCGCCGAGGAGGTGCTGATCGATCCCAATGGCCAGTACGCGATGATTCGTCAGTACGGCACCGCCGAGCTGGTGGTGGTCGATCTGAAGACCTTCGAGGTGGGCCGCGTGGCCGTCGGCGACAACGCCACCGACCTCGACGTCACCCCCGAGGGCGACGAGGCCGTCGCCGTCGCCCGCGGGTCGAGCGAGCTGTGGGTCTACGATCTGGCCGACCCCTTCCTCGCCCCCAAGGTGATCGGCCTGCCCGCCGAGGAGATCCTGGGCTCGGTCACGATGAGCCCCGACGGCAGCAAGGGCCTGCTCTACAGCACCCAGAGCGGCCTGTCCCGCTACGCCGTCTGGGACCGCACCGTCGCCGACTTCGCCGACTCCATCTCGGTGCGCAACCTCGAAAAGCCGGTCACCAGCATCGGCGTCAGCCCCGACGGCGCCACCGCGCTCATCTTCCACGACCGCGCCAACGGCGTCGACGTCGCCAGCGACTCCCCCTTCTACAACCAGTACGCCCTCACCCTGATCAGCCTCGCCGACTTCTTCCCCAATACGCTCAAGCTGGCCGGTGAGCCCAAGGCCTGGGACAACACCGAAGACGGTGAGGCCGGCTTCCTCATCATGGAGGGCCAGCCCGAGCTGCTCGTGCTGCACTACGCCAGCCTGATGCACGATGCCATCGAGCTGAAGAGCGCCCCCGTGCACACCGGCGTGCTGCCCGAGTCTCACACCGTCTATGTGAGCCAGGAGCACGAGCTTGGCCGCATCAGCTTCTACGACCTCGACTTGGAGCAGCTCACCACGGTGACCGGCTTCGAGCTCAACGCCGCGATTGAGTACTAGCCCCGACTTGGAAATTGGAGAGCCCCATGCGCCCCTTGCCCCTCCTGCTGCTCCTCGCCGCTTGCAACCCCTTTGATCGCTGGCCCGACGGCGGCTACGTCGATCTGCCCACCGACCCCTGGGACCCCAACAACGTTGTCGCCACCGCCGACGGCAGTCTCTACCTGATGATGCCCGGCGCCGGCGCGCTGCTCTACATCAACCCCAAGGGCGAGCACCGCACCGTCGACCTCGACGGCGCAAAGCCCACCAGCCTCACCGTCACCCCCGATGGCGAGCAGGTGCTGGTCTTCGCCGAGTGGCCCCGCTGCGAGAACACCGACAGCAAGATCGAGACGGTGGAGGACTGTGAAGCGGAGAACCTCGACGATCTGAGCTGGGTGCGCGAGCTGGAGATCGTCAAAGACGGCAAGCTCGAGCGCGCCCTGCCGATCGCCCCGCACCTCAACACCGTCTCCTTTACCCCCGATGGCACCAGCGCCGTCGCCTGGCTCGACTACCAGGGCAACACCGTGGAGATCGAGGGCATCGCCGACCTCACCGAGGTGGTCTTCATCAACCTCAGCAGCGGCGACACCCAGTCGATCTCGGTCGGCAGCACCCCCAACCAGATCCTGTTCACGCCCGGCAAATAGCGCGCCATCGTGCTCTCCCGCTCCACCGTGGTGGTGGCCGACCTCGAAGCCAACGAGATCATCGTCGAGTATCCGCTCGCCCTTGACGCCGACGCCGAGGTCTACCCCGAAGACGCCGTCATCACCCCCGACGGCGAGTGGCTGCTGCTCAGCGTGCGCGACTCGGCCGAGCTGTACGAGCTCAACCTCAGTCAATACTTCATCGACATCGAGGACCTCCCCCAGGTGCCGAGCGACCTCGCCCTGGCCGTAGACGAGTCTCTCGGCATTGACGAGACGCTGATCCTCTACAGCGGCTCCAACAGCGTGGACGTGCTCGACCACGCCACCTACGACCTCGTCGAGGCCATCCCCTTGGACGAGCCGGTGACGGAGGCGGTGATGGGCGAAGGCTTTGCCCTGCTCTACAACACCTCCTCTGTTCACACCGACGTCTACCGGCTCAGCCTCGATACCCGCGAGGTCACCGAGTATGTGATGGAGAACCCGATCGATCACATGGACATCTCGCCCAGCGGCACCTACGGGGTCGGCGTGCTTCGCCCCAACAGCGAGGGCCAGGCCGGCGTGGAGGGCGTGCAAGACACCCTCTGGGGCCTCGGCGTGGTCGAGCTCCTCGACGACGACGCCGTCAGCCTCGTGCTGGAGAGCGAGCCGGTCGGGCTGGAGCTGGTCACCCGCGACGGCGTGGACTTCGCCCTGGTGCTGATGGCCGAGACCAACACCCTGCTCACGGTCGACCTCAGCCAGCCCAGCGAGGCCACGGTCCTCGACCTCTCCGCTCCGCCGATCGCCATCGGCGCCCTCGAAGACGGTCGCTTCTTCATCACCCATGACGAAGCCTTCGGGCTCATCAGCCTGCTCGACCCCGCCACCGGCAAGCTCAGCGAGATCAGCGGCTTTGCCGTCGCCGGCCTCCTCCCCGAAGAGACCCTCCTGCCCCGTCGCGCTGACGATTGATTGGAGCCCCCATGTTTCTCCTCCTCTCTGTTTTGTTGAGCAGCGCCCAGGCCGCCCCCCGCATGGAGCGCTCTCTTGGCAATGAGCTGTCGGTTGAGGTCGGCCGCATCACCGGCGCCGACGATGCCTTCGAGTCCCTCAACGACGACTACACCGCCTTCGTCACCCGCGGTGTGCGCGGCGCCTACGAGCTGAGCGAGCGCGTCTCGCTGATGGGCAGCCTGCACCACGGCAGCGTGGGCAGCTCTACTTACATCGGCGCCACCGAGGACTGGTCGACCAGCGACACGGGCGGCGTGGCCCTCTACCTCACCCAACTGGCCATCGGTCCCAAGGTGCATGTGGAGCCCGCCCGGCGCCTGTCGGTCTACGGCACCCTGCAGGCCGAGGCGCTCTACGGCATCCTCAAGCTCGACTCCGACATCGACGAGGCCGACAGCGCCGTGGAGATGCGCCTGCGCGGTCTGGCGCCGGGCGGCATCCTCGCCGGCGGGGTGGAGCTGCTGCCCTTCCACGCCGGCCCGGCCACCCTCGGCGCCCACCTGGAGCTCGGCTACGCCCACGCCGCCCGCCTGCGCTTTCGCGATCCCGAGGGGGTAGACGCCGAGGACGAGGGCCTTTTGGTGGGCGACCTGGAGGCCCGCGGCCTGCATGTGCGTTTTGGCCTGGGGGCCCGCTTTTAGCCTGGGGCAGCCGGCACACGGGTTTGTGTCGGTCCGCCCAGCCGCTTGAGCCGGCGCTCCCCTTTAGCGCTGGCCCGGCTCTTGCAGGGGATGGGGCACACCCACACGGAGTGACCCATGAAGCCGCAGGTTGAACACTTCTTCGATGCCCGCACCTGGACGCTGACCTTCCTCGTCTGGGACGCCGCCACCCGCGACGCCGTCATCATCGACCCGGTCCTCGACTACGACCCGCTCTCGGTGCGCATCTTCGAGGAGAGCCTGGACAAGGTCACCGCCCGCGTCGGCGCGCTCGGCCTGCGCGTGGTCGGAATCCTGGAGACCCACGCCCACGCCGATCACCTCTCCGGCGGCCACCGCCTGCGCGAGCGCCTCGGCGCGCCCATCGCCATCGGCGCCCGCATCGCCGAGGTGCAGGCCCTCTTCGCCGGCGTCTTCCACACCCCCTTGGAGAACGGCGGCGCCGGCTACTTCGACAAGCTCCTCGCCGATCACGAGGACTGGACCGTGGGCTCGCTGACCATCCACGCCCACCCCACGCCCGGCCATACGCCCGCCTGCATGAGCTACCAGATCGGCGACGCCCTCTTCACCGGCGACGCGCTCTTTATGCCCGACTACGGCACCGGCCGCTGCGACTTCCCCCGCGGCAGCGCCGAAGACCTCTACGACTCCGTGCAGGCGCTCTACCAGCTCCCCGACGAGACCCGCGTCTTCGTGGGCCACGACTACCAGCCCGGCGGCCGCGAGCCCCGGGCCGAGACCACCATCGGCGAGTCCAAGGCCCACAACCTGCAGCTCCGCGCCGACACCCCGCGGGCCGCCTTTGTGAGCTTTCGCACCACCCGCGATCGCTCGCTCCGCCCGCCGAACCTGATCTTCCAGTCCTTGCAGGTCAACATCCGGGCCGGCGCCCTGCCCCCCGCCGAGTCCAACGGCCGGGCCTACCTCAAGCTGCCCATCGGCCTCTTCGGCGGCTGAGCGCCCTGCACCGGATGTTTCAGCGACGGAGCGCGATGAAACACCGGCCCTGAAACGAGGCGCCGACACGGCGCAGATCGTCGAGCCCACCGCGCTTGACAGGCCAATTCCCCTGGGGCAGACTGCCCCTGTACCCCCGCGGAGGCTCTCATGCGCGTTTCCTCTTCCTGGCGTCCTTCTCCCCGCCCCAAGCCCAGCCCCAAGAAGCCCGCCTAGGCGCGCAACTGGAGCGTTTGCGGGCCATCCCGGCGACGGGGTGGCCTTTTCTTTTTGCCCGGACCGCCCCGCCATGGCCCTCGCCGACGCCCGCCGCCCCGGCGGCGCCCCCCTCGCCTTGCCCGCCGGCCCGCCCTACGCCGCCGCCGCGCTCCCCCGGGGCAGCTTCACCCTTCCCCCCGGCGATCCGCGCCTGCAGGCCCTCTTCGACGGCCAGCCCGCCCAGCACCCCAGCCACGACAACCTCGTCGGCGCCACGCGCTGGTGGCACGAGCACCGCGACTGGATGGACTTCCTCGACCCCGAGAGCCCCACCCACCAGGTGAAGATGGTCGAGCGGGCGCTCTACCTCGACCTCTGGGCCCCCTATCTGCAGGCCGAGGCCCCCCGCCGGGCCCTTGATCTCGGCTGCGGCGTGGGCCGGATGAGCCAGTGGCTCCTCGAAGAGGGGCTCACCGTCGAGCTCGTCGACCCCGACCTGCGCAGCCTGCAGGCCGCCTACGCCATGGCCCGCGCCGTCGGCCAGGGTGCCCTCGACCTGCACTGGACCACCGGCGAGTCGCTGCCCGACCTCGATCCGGTCGACCTCGCCGTCGCCGCCGAGGTGCTCTGCTACTGCGAAGACGCCCCCCGCGTGGTCGCCAACCTCGCCCGCGTGGTGCGCCCCGGCGGCCTGCTGCTCTGCTCGGTGGAGGCCCGCTGGGGCTGGGCGATGGCCGCCGACGCCGCCCCTGGCTCGCTGCCCGAGCTCTTTCGCGAAGACGGCCTCGTTCACGTCGCCGGCGACCGCTGGGTGCGCACCTTCGACGAGGCCCAACTCCGAGCCCTGCTCGAGCCCGCCTTTGTCATCGAGGTGCTGCGGCCCAGCCACTACACCTTTTCGGGGCCCTTCGAGACTGCCGCCGGCGAGCTGTCCTTCGAGGAGACCCTGGCGATGGAGGCCCGCCTGCGCGCCCACCCCGTCCTGGGCGGCCTCAACCGCGCCTGGATCGTCGTCGCC
>JBEIQK010000303.1:0-7243 GCA_040376505.1 Alphaproteobacteria bacterium
GTTGAACTGCTCGTCGTAGTAGGAGCCGCGCTGGGCCTCGGACTGGCGCAACAAGCGTAGCGCGGTGGTCGCGTCGCCCCGGGCCTCATGGATCTCCGACAGGAGCTGGAGCGCTTGCCAGGCGGGTGAGCGGACCGTGGAGGGCCCCGCCGAGGCCAGGCAGCGCTCCAGCGTCGCCTGGGCTTCGTCGGCTCGGCCCGCCTGGAGCAGGCTCCGCCCCACGACGAGCAGCTGCCGAGACACCTGAAAGGCGTCGCCGGCGGCCCCGAAGTAGGCGATGGAGCCCGCGTAGGAGGCGATCCCAAGGTCGAGCTGCCCCCGGGCGATCCGCAGACCGCCGATTCCAGCGCGGAACAGCGCGATGGAGTAGGCCCAGCCCAAGGCTTCGGCGAGGGCCAGCCCCTCGTGGAGGCAGGCCTCGGCCTCGTCGAGCCGGTCCTGCATCACGAGAGCGCCGCCCAGGTTGCACAGGCTGTGGGCGATTAGCCGCCGATCGCCAAGCTGCCGGCCGATCTCCAGCGCCCGACGCGTGTAGGCCTCGTAGGCGGGCCCGTGCACCTCGCCGTAGAGAAAGCCCAGGTTGCCGAGCATGCGCGCCTTTTGTCGCAGGGCACCCAATTGCCGCGCGAGGTCAATGCCTTCCAGCAAAGCAGGGGCGGCCTTGACAGCGTCTCCGTGCATCACCAGCAGGCGACCCTGCTGCATGCGCAGAAAGAGCACCAGGGCCCGCGGCAGGCCCTCCCGATCCAGGGCGGCGTTGACGGCATGCAGCGCGTTGAGCAGCTCCCCGCGCTCATCCTGGGCCACCGAGCGCCAGAGATCCGCCAAGGCGCCCTCGGGGCCTGCTCCCGCGGCGGCCGCCTCGGGCTCCTGCTCGGCGTGGCGCCGCACCAGCACGGTCGCCTCTTCGAGCGCGTCGATCAGCGCGAGCTCATCGTCGCCCTCCCAGGCGCTCAGGCGGCGTTCGTTGGCGTCCGCGGCGAAGCGCGCCCAGTCAGACAGTAGATTCACGCAGAAACCCGGTCAGGACGAACAGAGCGGCCCTACGAGGGCTGGGGTACGCGCAAGGAGTACCCTGCGCCGAGCCGGCCTGGGCGGGCCCCGCCCCCCTTGACAGGGGCCTTCGTCGCTGCAAGCGGTATGCAAAAGAGCGCAATCCCTATTTTTTGCGGGTCGGCGCCCAAGCTGCGACACAGCGCCGATCTCGGCGACCGAGATCGGGGGCGCCGCCATGGTGGGCACGGGCGACGATCGCCCCTAGGGCAGCGCTGCGCGCAGAGCTGCCGGGCGCATCAAGGCCGGCACGGCGCCGTCGAGCGCGGGGCCCAGCAAGCGGCGGCGCACCTCGGCGGCGGGCGGGGTCGGCAGCGCAGGGGGGGCCTCGTCTACGCGGGTGCCCACGAAGCCGCGGCTGCGCACATAGCGGTTGGGGGTGCCGTCTTCGCCATCGACGAAGGTGAACTCGGCGTCGCCGCCGCCAAAGCGCACGGTCCAGACGTCGGTGAGGGCCGGCGTCAGCTTGGGCCGCACCGTGATGCCCGCGGCAGCGGCGGCCGGGATGCTGACGAAGAGGTCGACCCCATCGGTGGTGACGGTGATCTCGCCGAGCCAGGCGTCAACATAGGTGCCGGCGTAGGTCTCCAAGGGGTCCTGCTCGGTGGGGTAGCTGGCCCCTGCGATCGGCTCCCCCAACTCCTCGCCGACATAGGCCTCCATGGCGGCGACGGCGGGGCCGACCATGTCATCGCCGTAGCCATTGCTGAGGATGGCGATGACAAGCTGCTGATCGGGCAGCACGTAGAAGGTGCTGGTTTGGCAGAGGGTGTTGCCGCCATGGCTCCACAGCGCCACGTCATAGGCGCCGCTCTCCAGGTTGAGGCGGTGGCCGACGAAGAGGCCGTAGCCGTAGCCGGTGAGATCTTCGGCGGGGATCGAGGGGTAGAGCGGCATCGCGGCGGTGGTGAGCGCGGCACGCGAGGCCTCGGAGAGCACGGCGGGGTCGCCATTCACGAGGAAGGCGCCCAACAGGGCCATGTCGGTGGCGTTCGACCAGAGCATGCCGGCCGGCCGGGTGAAGCCGTTGTCGGCGCTGTCGGCCATCTCGACGGTGCCCACGGTGTAGGCCCCGGCGGCCTCGTCGCTGTAGGGCAGGAAGGGGTCGGCGGCGTCCCAGTCCGCGGCGAGCGCGTAGCCATCACCCACCGCGAAGTCGCCGTCGGCCTCGGCCTCGGCCTGGCGGGTGAAGGTTCGGCGCAGGCCCAGGGGCTCCAGGACGGCGGCGCGGACCTGATCGGCCCAGGGCTGGCCCGCGAGCTGCTCGGTGAGCAGGCCGGCGACGGAGAAGTTGGGGTTCGAATAGTTGAAGAAGGCGCCGGGGGGCGACTGCTGCCAGATCCGGCCGGCGAATTCGCCATAGGCCCGGTCGCGCAGCTCGGCGTCGGCGGGGGCGTCATCCCAGGGGGTGTAGTCCCAGAGCCCGCCCTGGTGGGCGATGAGCTGGCGCGGGGTGACGGCGGCGGCCCAACCCGGGCTCTGGGCGAGGCTGAGATCGGGCATCGCCGCGGAGAGGGGGGCGTCGAGGTCGACCGCTCCTTCATCGGCGAGCTGGAGCAAGGCGATGGCGGTGATCTTCTTGGTGTCGGAGCCGATGGCGAAGAGGGTGTCGACGCCCACGGGCCGATCTTCGTCGGGGTGGGCTGAGCCGAAGCCCTCGGCGAAGACGATCTCGCCGCGGTGCCAGATGGCCACGCTGGCGCCGCTGGCCCGGCCGCGCCCAAGGGCCGCCTCCACCGCCGCGCGCACCGCCTCGGCGCGGGGGTCAGCGGGATCGGCGCTGTCGGCGGTGTCATCGCTGGGATCTGGCGCGGTGTCGTCGCCGCCCGGGGGCAGGTCGGACGGCTCGCTCTGAGGGCTCTTCTCGGCAGGGGCGACGCAGGCGAACAAGAGGGCGAGGATCATCCAACACTCCAGCGGGGACCAGGGGTGGCCGCTGCGCGACCCAAGGTAAACCACCGCTTCGGGATTCGCCGCGCCGACTTCAGGCCTTCGCGCGCCGCCGGCGGGCCAGCAGCAGGCCGGCGAGGCTCACTCCGAGCCCGGCGCCCGCCGGCGCGTGGCTGCAGGAGCCGCCCTTGAACTGGCCGCCCCGGCCCTCTTCTTCGATGAATTCCTGGGAGTCCAGGTAGTAGGTGAGGGTCACGTCTTCGCCGCGCATCGAGTCGATGACCAGATCAAGGGCAGCGGCCTCGGGGACGCTGGCGTCGCCGATCTCCGCGACCACCCACATCGCTTGGAGGCGGTGCAGGCCGCCGTCTTCCTGGGGGATGTTCACCGCCATGTAGTACTGGGCGTCGACCGAGAGGTTGAAGCCCGTGACCTCGGCGGGGCCGTCGAGCCAGGTGCGCTGGATCATCGACTCCCCCAACTCGCCGTCCACCCAGCGGTAGTCCTGGTACAGGTGAACGCCGACCGTCATGTTGAGGGGCCAGTCGCTCACCGAGTGGGTGTAGGCCCGCGCCTCTTCGCAGAAGCCCTCGACGAAGCAGTCGATGTCGGTGATCCACTCGCGATCGTAGAGGGTGTAGGTGCTGTTGTAGACCACCCGCGGATCGGTGGTGAGGATGGTCTTGGTGAGCGCATAGACCGAGTGGTCGATGTCGGTGACCACCGCGGCGCCGGCGAGGTTGGAGATGTCGACCTCGGGCGCGTCCAAGGGCGCCACCGCGGCATCGTCGAGGTCGTCGACGGTGTAGCCCTCTTCGGTGGCGGCGAAGTTGTCGTCGAGCCAGGTGTCGAGCTTGGTGACCGCGCTCTCCAAGGCGGCCGGGTCTTCATCGCGGAAGTGCTCGTAGATGAAGCCGCAGAGCTCTTCGAGCTTGTCGGGGGCCTCGGGAGGCTTGACACAGGCGGCGAGCAAGGGGACGAACCAGAGAGGCGAGATGCGCGTCAAGAGGGCTCCTGTACCCAACGATGGGCCGATTGTAGCCCAGGCCAGGCTGCCCCGTCCCCCCGCGGTGACCATTCTGCCGACCTCGGCATATCGAAGGGTGCGCCGCCCTCCCCGCCGGCGCGCCCACGGAGCCCTTGTCATGAACCGGCGTTGTTTCCTCGGCGTCTTTTCGGCGACCCTCTTCTCCTGCCACGCGCGGGCCGGCGGCTCGACCGCCCCCAACCCAACCGCCACCACACCGGCGGTCACGGGGCTCGCCGAGGACCCCGAGAAGGTAGAGCCCATCGTGCGCAGCGCCGAAGAGTGGCGAAAGGGGCTCGACGCCAAGGCCTTCGCCGTGCTGCGCGAGGCCGACACCGAATTTGCCTTCTCCGGCACCTACTGGGACAACCACGAGGTCGGCCGCTACCTCTGCCGTGGCTGCGGGCTCTTTCTGTTTCGCAGCGAAGACAAGTTTGACTCCGGAACCGGCTGGCCCAGCTACACCCGCATGAGCAAGCCCGGCCGCGTGGAGGAGATCGTGGACCGCAGCCACGGCATGGTGCGCCGCGAGGTGGTCTGCGCCCGTTGCAAGGGGCATCTGGGACATGTCTTCGACGACGGCCCCAAGCCCACCTGTCTGCGCTACTGCATCAACTCGGCCTCGCTGATCTTCAAGAAGACCTGACCGGGCGCAGCACCCACAGCACCCACGCCCCCCGCCGCTGCCTCTACGCTACCTGTGTAGAGAGGAGCACACATGAACGGAATGGTCCTGGCGGTGTTGGGCATCGCGGTGATGGGCGCGGTCACCGCCTGGCTGCGCCGCCGCGCGGGCGCCGCCTGCGAGGAGGCGAGCGAGGCCTTGCTGCACGATCTCCCCGCCCCCTTCATGCTCATCGACGCCCTGCCCCCCGAGGAGCAGGGCCCGGCCCTCGATCGCGTCGCCCAGCGACTGCGCCAGGCCGGCCGCGATGACCTCTTGCGGGAGGTCGAAGACCACCGTCTCAGCCTCGATAGGCCGCCAGCCCCAGGCCGATGAGCTCGACGCCGCGGCGCACCTCTTCGGGGTTCTTCACGGCGGCGAGGCGGATCTCGTCGCGGCCCTGGGAGGGGTCGGCGTAGAAGCCCGGGCCCGGGGCCACCACCACGCTCTCGGGCTGACCGCGGCTGTGATCGCGGAAGGTGGTGACCAGGAAGCGGGCGAAGTCCTCGGTGTCGCGCACCGGCAGCCGCGCCATTGTGTAGAATGCGCCCTCGGGCCGGTGGAAGTGCACGCCGGGGATCGCGGCCAGGGCCTCCATCATGGCGTCGACCCGGGCGCGGTAGGTGGCGCGCACCTCGTCGTAGAAGGCGGCGGGCAGCGCCAAGGCGGCGATGGCGGCCTGCTGGGCCCGGGGCTGGGCGCCGAGGCGGGCCTGGCCGAGCCGCTCGATCTTCTCCATGAAGAGCGTGTTGCGGCTGATGAGAAAGCCGATGCGCAGGCCGCAGGCCGAGAAGGTCTTGGAGGTGGAGTCGACCACCACAACGTGATCTTCGTGGCCTTCGAGCTGCAGGGCGCTCAAGGGGGGCTCATTGAACCAGATGGTGCGGTAGACCTCGTCGGCCACCAGCCAGACGCCGTTGCGGCGGGCCCAGGCGGCCACCCGGCGCAGCTCGGCCTCGGTGTAGACCGCGCCGGTGGGGTTGCCGGGGTTGGCGAAGAGCAGGATGCGGGTGCGGTCGGTCTTGACGGCGTCGAGGGCCGCGTCGCTGGGCAGGGCGAAGCCGTCGTCGAGGCTGGCGCGCAGGGGCACCACCGTGGCGGCCGCCACCGTCGCGAAGCCGTTGTAGTTGGTGTAAAAGGGCTCCGGGACGATGATCTCATCGCCGGGATCGCACAAGGCGACGAAGGCGAAGAGCAAGGCCTCGCTGCCGCCCTGGGTGACCACCACATGCTCGGGGCCGAGGCCGGGGCTGGTGCGGGCGTGCCAGGCGGCGGCGGCGGCGCGGCAGGCCGGCAGGCCGCTGGAAGGGCCATAGGCCAGCACGGGGCCGTCGGCCTGGGCCAGCGCGGCCATCACGGCCGGCGGTGTGACCACGTCGGGCTGGCCGATGTTGAGGCGGACAAAGCGGGTGTCGGCGGCGGCGAGCACGGCCGCGTCGAGCTTTCGGATGGCCGACTCTTGGATGGAGAGGGCGCGTTGGCTGATCTTCACGGGGGCTCCCTGCGCAGGGTCAGGTTCTGTAACGTGGGTGCTCCGCCTTGGCCGATCGCCGGCCGGCCCTGGGGCCCCGGGAGAGCGGCGTAGCGCCCAGGAAGATAGGCGGGCCCATGATCACCGCCTTGCTCTGGACCTCCCTCTCCGCCGCCCTCCCCTCCCCTCCCCTCGTGAACGGCACGCCCACCGACCTCTACCCCGAGGTGGTGCTGCTGCGCTTCGCCGATGAAGGTTGGGTCAATGTCTTTGTCTGTTCGGGCGTGCTGGTGGCCGATCAGTGGGTGTTGACCTCGGCCCACTGTGTCTCAGAGGTGCAGGGCTACGATCTCACCGAGATGACCGCCTTCTCCGGGGCCACCTGGGAAGACGGTGTGACCGAGGTGCCGGCCGACGACTGGTTCATCCACCCCGACTACTATGTGTCGGGTGACGCCTCGGTGATCGAGGCCGACCTCGGGCTCGTGCACCTCACGGCGCCCATCGCCGGGTTGTCGCCGCTGGCCCTGAACGACGCGGAGCTCGACGACAGCGTCGTGGGCGAGCGCCTGCGCTGGGTGGGCTGGGGGGCGACCGGCGACTTCGCCAACGACGCCGGCTACGTCAAGCGCTACGCCGACATGACCGTGGTGGGCCTGGAGACCGAGTACCTGCTCGCCTACGACGAAGGCGGCGCCGCCACCTGCGGCGGAGACTCCGGCGGAGCGGTGCTCGATCTCAGCGTCGAGCCCCCTCTGCTCCTGGCCATCCACACCTTCGGCCGCGACGACGACGGCACCCTCTGCGAGGGCAGCACCTCGGGCGACGTGCGGATCGACCTCTACCTCGACTGGATCGAGGAGAACGCCGGCCTCGACGGCGGCAGCGCCGACGGTGCTGGCGATGACGGCAGCGGAGACGGCGGCGGCGGCGATGAGGGCGGCAGCACCGACCCCATCGACGAGACCACCAGCGAAGACAAGGGCGGCTGCAGCGTGGCCCCCGGCCTCTCGGGGGCGGCCGGGCTCGCCGCCGCCCTCCTCCTCAGCCTGCGGCGGCGCCGCCAGGGCTGATCAGTGGCCGGCGACGGCGTGGTAGGGCTTCTCGAAGCTCACCTCGCCGGTGGCCAGATCGTACA
>JBEIQK010000238.1:0-8429 GCA_040376505.1 Alphaproteobacteria bacterium
CTGTGAACAAAGAAGACGTCGAGCAGGGGGCCGCCGACGCCGGCGGTGAGCTGCGCGGCGGTGACCACCGCGCCGGCGAGGAGGGCCATCGCCGGGCGCTCGATGCTGAGCTGCGGGCTGCGGGGCAGGGCCAGGGCGATGAGCGGCAGGAGCCCGAGCGTGATGAAGACCACGGCGGGATCGGGCACCACGCGCACAGGCCAGAGCAGTGCACCCAGCAGCAAGGCCCCGGCGAGGTAGGGGCCGAGCACGGCGGCGCGCAGGTGGCGGCCGAGGAGCAGGGCGCGGCTGCCGTTGGAGATCAACTGGGTGGCGCCGTGCAGCACCATGGCGGTGGGCACGGGCAGCAGCAGGGTGAGGCCGGCCATGAAGAGCATGCCGCCGGCCATGCCGAGGAGAGCCGAGAGGGCGGCGGTGAAGAGGGCCAGCAGGCCGAGGAGGGGGATGAGCATGACGCACCTTCCGTCGATGCTGTAGGTCGGCGGGAGGGGCGGGTCGTAGGCGAGGGTGGCCTGGGTTCAAGTCGTGTGAGGAATGGTTACAACATGTATCACCTTGTTACGGGACTCTGTCGGGGCTGGTCAGGCGGGTGGGTCTGCATTACCGGGCGGAGCCCAGCTTCCACGGAGCTCTGGCATGGTGCGGCTCACGCGACTTGAGATCGGGCGGTGGCGGAACGTGCAGCCGGGCCTGGTCCTCGACCTGGCCGATGGCTACAACATCGTCGTGGGGCCCAATGGCACCGGAAAATCCCACCTGCTCGATCTCCTGACGCTCTTGCTGCGGGGCGACCTGCGGCCCTTCGAGGCCGAGGCCTTTGAGCTGGGCTACACGGTGGCGGGCGATGACGGCCTGGAGCTGACCGTTCGGATTCAGTCGACGCCGCGTGATTCTGCGGAGGTGTGGGCAGAGCTTCCAGACGGCGCCGTCTCTGGACGGATGTCGCGGGGCTCCGTCGTACATCGATTTGAGTCGGTCGGCGATCGCTTGGAGTGGTTCGACCTGGCCAGCGGGGCGCCTCTCCGCAGCACTCCCTTTCGCCTCTTTCAGGGTGGCCTGAACGACCAGATCGGAGTGGCTGGGGCCGCCTGGCTGGCCAAGAAGGCCGGCCAGCCCTGGCAGCATGCGTTGGCCTGGGGGCGGTTTGCCCATGAGGTGGTGCGGATGGATGAGGGGCTGTCGCTGTTTGAGGCCCTGGTCGCGCGCACGGGAGAGGAGCGTCTGCGCACCCTGGGGCAGGACGATGGGGTGATGGTGCTGACCCGCAGCCTCAGGGGCCACTGGTCGGGAGACCTGGTCACGGGTTTCGCCTTTCTCAGTCCCGAGGACATCCAGCCCCGACTCGATGCCGTCGCCCAGGCCCTTCGCGAGGCCGCCGGCTTCGACACCGTTCAGCTCAGCCTGCGCCAGCGCAGCGATGTGCGCTACCACGGCCTCGACCTTCACTTCCGCCCCCACCCCAGCGGCAACCTCTTTCGTGAGGCCGAGGCCCTCAGCTTTGGGCAGAAGCGGCTCTTCACCTGGCTGGTGCTCTCCGCCTTCTGCCCTCATGTGCCTCTGTTCGCCGATGAGCTCACCAACGGACTGCACCACGCGCTGGTGCGCACCTGCGTCGAGGCCATCGGCGACCGTCAGGCCTTTCTGGCCACCCAGGAGCCGCTGCTGCTCGATCACCTGGAGTTCGACAGCGCCGAGGCCGTGCGGAAGACCTTTGTGCTCTGTCGCACGAATGAAGCCGGTCAGTGGGTGTGGGAAAAGCCGACCGCCGAGATGGCAGAGGCGGTGTATGGCTCCTACTGCGTCGATGTGAAGCATGTGAGCGAGATCGTCCGCACCCTGGGCCTCTGGTAGGCCGATGGCGGATCCGGTCTTCCTCCTGCTCTCCGAGGACGGCAGCACGCGGCGCGTGGAGGTCTGGTCGGCGCTGTTGAAGCGGTCCTTCCTCGAGCTGGTGCCCGGGACTCAGACCCAGCGGCTGCGCTTCTTGCCCAAGGAGGGGCCGCAGTTTCGCCACATGCTCAGCGCCAATCGGTGGAAGGGCAGTCGCAACGGCTGTGTTGATTTGGCCAACATGATCGCCCGCCACCTGAACCAGGGCGAGCACCACTTCGTGTTGCTGCATGTCGATGGTGACCAGCCCTGGCCCAATCGCAGGAAGTCGGAGAACATCGAGAAGCTCTGCACGATGCTGCTGCCGATGGTGGACAAGGTCGTGAGCGCACAGGCGCGCAGTCGCCTGCTCCTGGCCCTGCCCCACTCCAGCATTGAAGCCTGGCTCTACCAGAATATCGACCACATCGAGTCCATCGCCCCCTCCCATCCCCAGCGGGAGACCCTGCTGGCCCTCGCCGCAGCCTGGCGCGCCGATCGGTCCCGCTTGGATGCGCTGGAGCGCCCCAAGGACCTCTGCCCGCTGGGCGACAGCGCCAACCTCAACCTCGCGACCCGAAGCTGGCCCGCAAGAGAGACCTACGCCGCCGGAGCCTCCTACGCCGCCAGCCTGGACGCCTGGCGGGAGTGCGCCGACCTGCTGGTCGCGCTGCAGGCCACCGCCGCGTAACAAAGTCCAGACAGGACTGTATACAACCCCGAGGTTACCCCCAAGGACTGGAACTCCTCGATCTCCTCGCCGCCCTGCAGGCCCTGCGCGACCAGGGCACCACCGCCGCCGCCGCCGTGCACCTCCGGCTGACCCAGAGTGCCGTCAGCAAGCGCATCGCCGCCCTGGAGGCCCGGGTGGGCGCCCCCCTCACCGAGGCCCAGGGCCGCCGCCTGCGCCTGACGCCGCGCGGGGAGCGCCTGCTCGTGGAGGCCGAGCCCCTCTTGCGGCAGCTCCAGGCCCTCCTCGCCGCCGAGGCCCCGGCCGGCGCGCTCAGCCTCGCGGCGGCCGAGTCCCTGCTGGCGAGCGGCCTGCCCCGCGTGCTCCGACAGGCCGCTGATGCCGTGCCTGGGCTCATCCTGGAGCTGCACGCCCACCGCGGCGTGGGGGTGGCCGAGCGGGTGCGCAGCGGGGCCGCGGCCTTGGGGCTGGTGGGCGGGCTCGTGACCGCCCCGGAGCTCGACGTGGAGCTGCTTTGGGAGGAGGAGATGGTGCTGGTGGGCCCGCCGCCGGGCGCTGGCCGGGTGCCGGTCTACACCGTCGAGGAGCGCTCGCTCACCTGGCCGGCCATCGCCCGCGCCCTGGCCCACCACGCCCCGCAGATCGAGGTGGTCGGCCGCCTGGAGTCCTCGGCGGCGCTGGTGGGGCTGGCCCGCGCCGGCTTCGCCACCGCCCTGGTGCCCGCCGGCCTCGCCCAGGCCTTTGGGGGGGCGCCCACCGCCGGGGTGGGCATCTGGCCCCTGCCCGGCGTGCGGCGGCCGGTCTGCCTGCTCAGCAAGGGCAGCCGGGGGCGGGCGGCCCGGGCCTTCGTCGAGGCCCTGCGCGGTGCCCTGGCGACGCCCCTCGGGCGGGCTGCGCCGCTGGTCTGAGGGCGCCAGGGGCTTCGGGGGTGCAAGGTGTGTCAATTTGACGCGGGATGGGGGCTTGGACACAAGCGAAACAATAAGTGACAACCAGAATTATAATGGTCAATCCTCAACAAGCCTCATCGGGCGTGTCAAGCAAATGTAACCCCTCCCCCGTGGAGCAGGAAGCCGTTCATGGTGGTCGCGACGGAGAGACGCGATGCGCGCAGCGGCTTGGAACTGGATCTTCGGGCTCCCCCTCCTGGGCTGTGGCTCGACCCTGGCCATCCCCGGCGGCCTTGGGGCGCTGGAGGCCAGTGACACCAGCGCTCCACCGGCCCCTGCCGGCTGGCTCATCGGCGACGAGGAGCCCTGCGCGGCCCCGGTCTCCCCGGCCTGGCGGGACGCCTCGCCCACGGTGATGCCGGAGCGGTCGGGCGATCACGACGCGCCGATGGCCTTGGTCGCCGGCCCGGCGGGCCCTTCGGTGGTGCATACGGTGGATCTGCGCGGCCTCGTGCAGCGCAGCCTGACAACCAGCGCGGTCGAGGCCTCTGTTCAGTTTGCCATGCCCGTGCACGCCTTTCGCACGGCCGACCTCGACGGCGACGGCCTGCTCGATCTGGTCGTCGCCACCGATGAGGTCTACCTCGTCTGGGGCTTCGGCTCCCCCTCCCAGCGCACCGAGCTGCTGCGGGGTGTGGATCTGCCCGGAGAGGTCAACAAGGTCGCGGTGCTCGACGTCGACGACGATGGGGCCCTGGATCTGGTCACGCTCACCACCGATCACGCCGGTCAGGCCGACATGGGCGCGGAGCTCTGGCGGGGGGCCGGCGACGGCACCTTCGCGGCGCCGCGGACCCTGGGCCAGGCGGGCGACTGGGGGCAGGTCTTTGACGCCCGGGTGGTCGACCTGGACGGCGACCACGACCTCGACCTCTATGTCTGCAACGACGACGGCGAGCGCGTCGTCGGCAACAAGGTCGTCGAGAACGATGGCAAGGGCGGGCTCGCCGTCGGCGAGGGGCAGGGCCTGGACATCGCGGTCTCCTGCATGGGCTCCACCTTTGGCGACCTCAACGCCGACGGCGAGCTCGATGCCTGGGTGGGGGCGCTCGACCGCCAGCACCTGCTGCTCGCCGATGGGCGCGGCGGCCACTACGACGCCGCCGCGGCCTGGGGGCTGCTGCCCTTTGCGCCCCACCAGATGGCCTGGGGTGGGGCGATGGTCGACCTCGACAACGACGGCCTGGAGGACCTCCTCGCCGCCACCTCGGACTTTCCGGGCGCGGTGCCGGTGGCCCTGCCGCTCCTCGCCTTTCTCCAGGATCAGCCCGGTCACCTCCGCCCGGCGGAGACCGAGCTCGGGCTGGTGGCGGTCTCGGCCCCCCGCGGCGTGCTGGCCCGCGACCTCAACGCCGACGGCCTCGTCGACCTGCTGGTCTCCGACATGCTGCGCAGCCCCTGGCTCTTCCTCTCCGAGGGCTGCAGCGAAGAGGCCTGGCTGGAGGTCTCGGCCCCCGATGGGGCCTGGGTGCGGGTGGAAGCCGGCGGGCGCACGCGGGTCGCCTTGGCCTCGGCCGAGCCCACCTTCTCGGCGGCCGGGTCGCCGGTGGTGCACTTCGGGCTGGGCGCCGCCGAGGAGATCGACGCCATCGTGATCGAGGCGCCGGGCCAGCCGACCACGCGGCTGGAGGGCCCGCTCTCGCCGCGGCGCCGGGTGGCCTGGTCGGCGCCCTGAGCGATCCGGCCGGCCTTGCCCGGGCTCCCGCAACGGCGTAGCCGGAGGCAGGAGGCCGCGTGCCGCTCCTCGTCCTGGTCCTCGCGCTCTCCCTGGCCGGCTGCGGCGCGCTGGTGGAGATCCCCGCGGGCGAGCCGGGCGACAGTGGCCCAAGCGCGGCAGTCTCCGACCCGGGCTTTGTCGTCGGCGAGGCGCAGCCCTGTGAGGCCCCCCAGGCCCTCTCCTATACAGACCAGAGCGCCCGCCTGCTGGGTGGGGAGGGCGAGGCCCTCGATCATGACGCCGTGATGGGCGTTATCGAGGTGGAGGGCCGGCCGGTTTTGCTGCACAGTCGGGCGCTGCTGACCCTGGAGGCCCGGGATCTGTTCACCGGCGAGCGGCTCGGGGTGTGGGAATTCACCGAGCGTGTGCACGCCTTCACCGCCGGAGACCTCGATCAGGACGGCGCCATCGACATCATCACCGCGGCCGGCCCGGTTGAGGTGATCTGGGGCGCCTTGACCGCGGGGGAGCGCCGCGAGGCCCTGCCCGCGCCGGTGGTCGCCCGGCAGGTGAACGACGTCACCCTCGCCGATCTCGACGGCGACGGCCTCGACGAGGTGCTGCTCTTCCCCATCGACCCGCGCTACGAGGCCGCGGCGATGCGGGCCGAAGTGGTGCGCAACCCCGGCGGCGGCGCGCTCGGGCCCCGCGAAGACATCGGCCCCGAGGGCGGTTGGGGGCAGGCCTTCGACCTGCGGGTGCTCGATGGCGACGGCGACGGGCGGCCGGATGTCTATGTCTGCAATGACGAGGGGCCAAAGACGGCGGGTAACCGACTGTTACAGGGAGACGGCTCGGGCGGCCTCGTGGAGGGGGAGGGGTTCGGCCTCGATGTGGTGACCTACTGCATGGGCACCACCTTTGGGGACCTGGACGGCGAGGGGAGCCTGGACGCCTGGGTGGGGGCCCTCGATCGGCACTTCCTGCTCCTGGGCGATGGGTCGGGGGGGCACTTCGACGCCACCCTCGCCCGTGGGCTGACGGCCTTCTCCGGTGGACAGATGGCCTGGGGTGGGGCGCTGGTTGACCTCGACAACGACGGCGCTACCGATCTCCTCGCCGCGACCTCTGACTTTCCGGTCGACGGCGCCCTGCCCTGGCCGGTTCAGGCTTTTGTTCAAGAGGCCGACGGCGCACTGGTAGACCAGGGGGCCGCGCTGGGGCTGCCCCCGGCGGCCGGCGCCCGGGCGGTGCTGGCCCAGGACTGGAATGGCGATGGGGTGGTGGACCTGCTGCTCTCCGACATGGGGCGCACGCCCTGGCTCTTCGAGTCCACCGGCTGTGGGGCGGGGGCCTGGGTGAGCGTGGAGGCGCCCTCGGGCGCGGAGGTGCGGGTGACCGTGGAGGGTGGGCAGACCCGGGCCGCCCTGGCCACCCGCGAGCCGACCTTCTCGGCGGTGGGGCCCTCGATCGTGCACGTCGGGCTGGGCGCGGCGGAGCAGATCGAGCGGGTGGAGATCCGGCCGCTCTGGGGCGAGCCGGTCACCCTCGTTGGCCCCCTCACGCCGCGGCGACACATCCGCTGGAGCCAACCGTAACAAAGGTGTAACGCCGTGTTACGGTTTTCACCACTGCAGGCGGGCGGTCAGGCGGTAGAGGCTGAGGCGCTCGATCTCGCTGCCCGAGACGAGGTTGGCGCTGGGCACGAGGTGGCCGCCCTGGAGTTGGACCGAGGGGCGCAGGTCGAGGGGGCCGCGCTCGATGGGCTCGCCGCCGAGGATCAGCCCCCAGTCGAGCTCGCTGCCGAGCTGGTAGCCCTCGGTGGGGGCGCCATAGGCGTTGGCCGGCGCGCCGCCGTTTCGGTAGGTGGCGAAGGGCTGGCCCACCGGGCCGCTCGACCAGGCGAAGACCATGCCGGCCTGCATGCGCAGCAGGGGGATCGGCCTCGCCTCGAGGATCGGCTGGGCGTAGCTGAGGCGCCGGGCGGCGCCTTCGTTCACCAGCGTGTCGACGCCGTCGGGGGGCGCGCCGGCGTAGGTGGGATCGGTGAGCTGGAGGTAGGCGCCGGCCTCGAGACCGTCCATGAGCTGGTCGAAGAGCACCATGCCCACGTCGTAGTCGCGGTCCATGGTGAAGTCATGACTCGTATCGTCGTCGGGGTCGCCGTCGCCCGAGGCCCAGCCGCCGCGCAGGCGCAGGCCGTAGCGCTCGTCGTCGACCCGGTAGGAGAGGTCGGTGACCGCGCTGGCGGCGGCGAGGTTGAGCCCCTCGCGCGAATTGTAGGTGCGCGAGCGGGTGGTCTCCCCCTTCATCGCGGCGGCCTCGCCGGCGAGGCGCAGGGTGCCGGGGCCCAGGGTGAAGGGCAGGCTGGTGTACAGATCCAGGAGGCCGACCTGGGTGGTGCGGTCGTGGTCGAGGGTCTCGGTCTGGCGGCGGAGCACGCCGTAGACGCCGGCCTCGGGGCCCTTGGGCTTGCGGTAGAGCACCGCGGCCACGCCCTGGTAGGCGCGCTGGCCGTCTGTCCAGGTGGCGGTGTCATCGTCGACCACGGCGTCGCCGGCCAGGGTGAGGTAGAGGGGCACCTCGCCCTTGCCAAAGGGGGCGGTGGTCAATCGCAGGCGCATCACCCGGTCGCCATATTCGGTCTTGCCAAAGGCCGGGTCGTGGTCGCCGTCGTTGGCGACGAGGCCGAGGCCCCAGTGGCTGGTCATCAGGCCGGCGTCGACGAGGATGGGCCCGAGGCGGGCCTGCAGGGCGGCCCGGCGGAGGTCGAAGGCGGTGGACAGATCGCCGGCGGTCTGGCGATCGTTGGCGTGGGGGACGTCGAGATCCCAGGGGTCGCCGGCGGCGATGAATTCGAAGGCGTCGCCCTCCAGGCCCACCGACCAGCGGGGGCGCTCATAGGCGAGGCCGAGGCGCAGGCGGGTCTCCACCTGGGGGCCCTGGCCTGTGGTGGACAGATCGGTGGAGACGGGGAAGTCGGGGGGCAGCAGCAGATCGACGCGGGCGTCGGCGCTGCTCCACAGGTGCTCGGAGAGCGCGCTGGCGGGGGCGCCCAGTTGAACCGAGCGCGCGGGGGCCGGGGTCTCGGCGGAGAGGGCGAGGGGGCTGAGGAGGAGAAAGGGCAACATCAGGGCGTCTCCACCGGCAGGGCGGGGATCCAGGCGCAGGAGGCGTCTTCCTGGCAGGGGTCGTCGGAGAGGGTCTGTCCATCCGAGGCGAAGTAGCTGGCGGCTTGCATCACGGCGAAGGTGTTGATGTC
>JBEIQK010000809.1:0-2902 GCA_040376505.1 Alphaproteobacteria bacterium
CAGGTGCGGGCGAAGCGCGGCCCGTCGCCGGCGAGGCCGCCGGTGACCACCACCTGCGGGGGCAGGTGCTCGTTGAGGCCGGCCACCAGCTCGGTGCCGTTGACGTGCAGGCCGTCGGAGAGCACCAGCACGGAGCGCAGGTCGGGGGCGCCGAGGGCGGCGGCGAGCTGGCGTCCGGCCTCGCGGCTGCCGCTGGCTTCGCGGATCTCGGCCGTCGCGAGGCGCAGGCCGGTGCGGGCGAAGCGCGCCACCGCCACGCTCAAGGAGTCGTCGAAGATCTCGGCGCCGTGGATCTCGCCGGCGGTGGAGCAGCCCAGCACCACCGAGGCGGGGAAGGCGGCGGCCAGCTCAGCCAGGGGGGCGGCCCCCAGGCCGCTGGCGCCAAAGGCCAGCACGAGGGTCTGCGGCCCGTCGAGGTCGACAGGCAGGGGAGAGGCCCAGCCGCGGCTGGAATGAAAGGTCCGTCTCGCGAGCTCCATCCGAGTCTCCCTTGCCGTTCGCCGTGCGAAGCGCTGGGCGAATCCCCGCGCTGAACAGCGGATCGTGCAATCTCAACCTACCTCAGTCCGCTTCGCGTTCGCAGCGCGAGGCGTGAAGGCGGCCACCGGAAGACGGATGCGGGAGGGTGACCCTGTAGGGCGAAGTCGGCGCCTGGATCGCGCCGGCGGAGTCAGCGCGCCGCCAGCTCCGACTTGCGGGTGAGGGCCTCCATCGTGTAGCCGGCTGCGGCGAGTGCCTCAGCGGCGCCCTCTTCGCGGTCGACCACCACGATCACCTGCACCACCACGAGGCCCTCGGCCTCGGCCTGGCGAATGGCCCGCAGCAGCGAGCCGCCGGTGGTGACGGTGTCCTCGACGAGGCAGACCGGGCTGCCAGGGGGCAGGGGGCCGCGGCCCTCGACGGCGTTCTTCATGCCGTAGCCCTTGGCCTCTTTGCGCACCATGAAGCCCTGCACGGGCCTGCCTTCGAGGAAGGAGAGGGCGGCCACGGCGCCCGCGATCGGGTCGGCGCCGGTGGTGGGGCCGCCGACGCCCATCACGTCGGGGCGGAGGCGGGCCAGGATGGCGCGGGCGATGAGCACGCTGCCTTCGGGGTGCAGGGTGGTCTGGCGGGCGTCGACGTAGAAGTCGGACTCCTGGCCGCTGGCCAGGATCACGCGCTGGTGCCGCACCGAGAGCTGGCGCAGCAGGGCGATCAGGCGGTCCATACCTGCTCCAGCCAGGCGACCAGCTCATCCAAGACCTGCGCCTTCTCTGGCTCGTTGAAGAGCTCGTGGAAGAGCGGCGGGTAGAGGGCCAGCGTCTTGGGCCCGCTGTAGGCCTCGTAGACGGCCCGGGCGGCCTTGGGATCGCAGATGCGATCGGCCTCCGACAGCATCAGGTGCAGGGGGATCTTGATGGTGCTGAGCCCCTCGCGCAGGCGGATCTGGGCGGCCTCCATCTCGGTGAACCAGCGCGGGGTCAGGGTGCCGAAGACGAGGGGATCGGCCTCATAGGCGGCCACCACGGCTGGATCGCGGCTGATGGCCTTGGCGTCGAGCTCGTTGGCGAGGCTGAGCGTGGGCCAGATCTTGGAGAGCAGGCGGGCGGCGGCGACCTTGATCGCGGGGGCCTTCACCGCCACCCCGAGCAGGGGGTTGCTCAAGGCCACGGCGACGCAGGGGGGCCGGGTGGCCTCGAGCAGGGTGGAGAGGGCCACGAGGCCGCCCATCGAGTGGGCCACCAGGACATAGGGCTTGCCGATGAGGGCGGCCGTGGCCTGCACATCTTCGACGTAGCGGTGCCAGGACTCGGTGTAGCCGCGCTTGCCGCCGCTCTTGCCGTGCCCGCGCAGCTCCGGCATCGTCACCCGCCAGCCGGCCTGGACGAGGCGGGCGGCGACGTGCTCGTAGCGGCCGATGTGCTCGGCGAGGCCGTGCAGGAGCAGGACATCGCGCGGGGCGTCGCCCCAGCGGCCGGCGCGGAGCAGGGTTTGGTCCTGGGACTGGACCGACAGGTGCTGGGCGGTGCTCATGGCGAGGCCTCGGGGGCGCAGGTGGGATGGGCCTACTCGGCGAAGAACTCGCCTTCGCGGGCGAGGAGGGCCTTGGCCTTGGCCTGCTCGGCGGCGTTCTCGGCGGCGATGGCCGGGTCGATGGCAGCGTCGGCGGCGATGACCTCGGCGAGGATGCGCTTGAACTCCGCCTTGTTCTGGCTCTTCACGGCCCAGTTCTCGGCCATCAGCACGCGGGTGGCGAGGTAGTTGGGCGCGATGGAGAGGGACTTGTCGAAGTGGGTCTTGGACTTGTTGAGGTCTTGCCCGGCGAAGCTGGGGATCGAGGCGTAGTAGGCGCCCCAGTAGCGGTCGGGCGCGCCGTAGAAGTAGGTGGGATCGAGCTCTTCAACGCGGGCGACCCAGGCCTTCACGGTGCCCAGGTTCTTCAAGAGCTTGGCGGTGCCCGAGGCCTTGGCCCACTTGCCGAGCGCCGTGGCGGTCCAGTAGGTGCAGGGCACATCGTCGACGGTGAGCACCTTGGCCGCGGTGGCCTCATCCTCGTCGCCCTTCTGCAGCATGGCGGAGAAGTCGGCGTTGATGGCGATGCACTGCTTGCCATAGGCGATCGCCTTGTCCCAGCGGGCGATCTTGGCGGCGTCGTCGGACTCGTGGATGTCGCCCAGCAGGTAGGTGGCGCGCACCAGCTTGGCGCCGGCGACCCGGTTGGTGGGATCGGCGGCGAAGGCGGCCTCGTAGCGGGCCACGGCGGCTTCGAGCTTGGCCTTGTCGGCGCGCTCGGCGAAGAGGGCGTCGCCTTCTTCGAGGGCGGTGGGGGCTTGGGCGGCGGGTGCGGTGGCGGCGGCGACCTCGTAGGTACCCTTGTGCTTGCCGGCGCAGCCGACGCTCAAGGTGAGGGCGAGGAGGGCGA
>JBEIQK010001111.1:0-1666 GCA_040376505.1 Alphaproteobacteria bacterium
CCGCCGCCGCCGCCGCTGCCCTGGTGGCCCGCCTCGATGGGCTGGAGTTGGGCGGCGAGACCCTGTCGGTGCGGGTGGAGGCGGGCCTGCGCCTGCCCGCTGTGCCCCGCGAGGCCCGCTGGAGCCTGGAGCGGGGCGAGGCGCCGCACCTGCCGCACCTCGACGCCGAGGGCACCTTGTCGCTGACGCCGCGGTCGATCGCGGCCCGACAGGCCGGCAGGCTGCGCGCCCCCGCGGTGATCGAGGGCTACGCCGGCTGCGGCGGCAACACCGTCGCCTTCGCCCAGGCAGGGCTGCAGGTCTTCGCCGTGGAGCGCGACGCCGGGCGGATCTCGCGCTGCCGGGCCAATCTTGGGGCCCTGGGGCTCCTGGGCAAGGTGCAGCTCTACCCGGGCGACATCCGCACGCTGCTACCGGGGCTCCTCACCCGGGCGCCCGAGGCCGCGGTCTTCTTCGATCCGCCCTGGGGCGGCGCCGATCGGCCCCTTCGGCGCTTCGCCGAGCTGGAGCTGCCGGCCGTCCCTGACGATCGCGAGCTGCACCTCAAGCTGCCGCGGGAATTCGAGCTCTCCAGCCTGCCCCCCGGCGAATGGCGCGCTGCCTTCGAGATCTCCGGGGGCGTGGTGAAGATGATCACGGCCATGCGGGTCGGGATAGCCAAGCCCTGATCGCCGCCTGGAGCCGCCATGAAGCGCCTGATTCCCTTCGTCCTGGCCTTGCTCGTCTCCGCGCCGGCCCTGGCCAGCAGCCGCCTCGCCATCACCGTGAGCGAGCCCCTGCGCTTCTTCTTCGATGGGGCCCCGGTGAGCGGGCAGCTCGCCGGCAACCGCGTGGTGTTGAACAGCGTCTCGCCCGGCGTTCACCCCATCGAGGTGCGCACCCACGATGGCTTGACCGTGCTCTACAACGGCCTCGTGGAGATCCCCGACAACAGCGAGATCAGCGCCCGCTTCAGCCGGGTGGAGGGCCTCGTGGTGACGGCGGGCGCCCCGCCGGCGCGGCCGGTGGTGGCGGGCGCCTCGGCGGCCGAGCCGGTGATGCCGGCGCCAGGGGCCTCCTCGGCGGGGGGCGGCGCCAGCAAGAGCAAGACCGCGGGCAACGCCGCTTCGCCCGACTATGCCGGCAACCCCGAGGCCTTCGGCGGCACCATCGGCCGGGCCGGGTACCTCACCGCGGCCACCGTGGCGCCGGGGGCCACGGCGGTGGCGACCTATGTGGCGCCGGCCGTGGCCAACCAGGTCTCCGGGATGGTGCGCAACGCCGAGTCGGGGGGCCTCGACGCCCTGCGCGGCAACGGCCCGGGCTTCCGGCAGGGGCGTCCGATCCCGCCGAAAGCGAAGACCGGCACCATCGAGTTCATCAGCGCCAGCAACGAGCCCTACTATGTCTTCCTCGAAGGCTTCGTCATCGCGCAGTTCGGCGGGGCGGCCGGCGCGCCCAAGAAGAGGACCACCCTGGAGGTGGGGCGCCACGCCATCGAGATCTGGGACGCCAACACCATGGAGGTGCGCTACCGCGGCGTGGTGCAGATCGAGCACAACGTGGGCTGGCAGCTCACCCTCACCGACATGACCCCGCCCGAGTCCCCCGACCGCCCCTGGATGTGGACGGCCCAGTAGGCCTGGTTCAGGCGAGGCGCTGCCAGAGGAAGGCGCCGGCCGCGGCG
>JBEIQK010000459.1:0-5323 GCA_040376505.1 Alphaproteobacteria bacterium
GGTCGGCCTTCCCGCCCGTGGAAAGTCGTACACCGCCCGCAAGATCTCCCGCTACCTCACCTGGCTCGGCCACAAGGTCGAGGTCTTCAACGTCGGCAACTACCGCCGCACCCGCCTCGGCCCGAGCCAGCCCCACGACTTCTTCGACCCGGGCAACCGCAGCGGCGCCGACGCCCGGCGGGCCCTCGCCGCTGAGGCCCTCGACGACGCCGTGGCCTTCCTGCGCCAGGGCGGCGAGGTGGCCCTCTACGACGCCACCAACAGCACGCGGGAGCGTCGGGCCCTCGCCCGCCGGGCCTTCTTGCAGGCCGGCGCCACCGTGATCTTCGTGGAGTCGATCTGCGAAGACGAGGCCATCATCGAGGCCAACATCCGCGAGACCAAGGCCGGCTCCCCCGACTACGCCGGCGTGGCCGAGGCCACCGCGGTGGACGACTTCCGCGCCCGCATCGCGCACTACGCGCGGAGCTACGAGGCGGTGCGCGCCGACGAGGGCCCCAGCGTCAAGATCATCGACGTGGGCCGTCGGATCGAGCTGAACGAGATCACGGGCGACCTGCCGAGCCGGGTGGTCTTCTTTCTGCTCAACCTGCACATCCAGCCCCGCCGCCTCTGGCTGAGCCGCCACGGGGAGAGCCAGTACAACGTGGTCGACCGCATTGGCGGCGACCCCGGCCTCACCCGCCGCGGCGAGCTGTACGCCCGCAGCCTCGCCGAACATGTGCGCGGCCACGTCGCCGCCGAGGCGCAGCCGCTGCAGGTCTGGACCAGCAGCCTGCGCCGCACCCGCGACACCGCCCGGCCCCTGCACCGGCCCAGCACCCCCTGGAAGGCCCTCGACGAGATCGACGCCGGCACCTGCGATGGCATGACCTACACCGAGATCGCCCAACGCCTGCCCGCCGAGTGGGCCGCCCGCCAGGCCGACAAGCTGCGCTACCGCTACCCCCAGGGCGAGTCCTACCAGGACATCATCCGCCGGCTGGAGCCCGTGATCCTGGCCATGGAGCGCGAGCGGCAGCCCCTCCTCGTGATCTCCCACCAGGCCGTGCTCCGCGCGCTCTACGTCTACCTGATGGACCGCCCCCTGGCCGAGTGCCCGCGGGTGCCCATCCCCCTGCACACCCTCATCGAGCTGCGCCCCACCGCCTATGGCTGCGAAGAGCGGCGCACGCCCATCGCCATCCCCAGCGTGGTGGACTGAGGGGCCGGACATTTTGTGACAGCAAGGTGGCAGGAATTGTTTGGGCCTCCGACCTTCGGTGCACCAAAGGATGCTACGATCAGCCACCTTCCGCGCTGGAGTCCGAATGCCCCGCCGACTGCTGCCCGCCGCCTCCCGCGCCATCGGCCTGCTGCTGGTGGCCGCCCTGGGGCTTGGGGTGGCCCGCACCGGCGCCGAGCCGCTGCCCGCGGCGCCGACGGTGGAGCTCGCCCACGAAGACGCCCTGGCGCTGATCGAAGAGGCCAGCCCGGTCGAAGACGCCCCCGAGGCCGCCCGCCTCTGCGACGGCGGCAGCACCTCGCTCGAAGCGGCGGTCTCGGCGGTGGCCCGCCAGATCAGCGGCCAGCGCATCGTCTACGGCAAGGCGCCCCTGTCGGACTGCTCGGGCATCTTTCACCGCACCATCGAGGCCCTGGGCGCCCGCTGCGCCGGCCTGATCACGCCGCCCCCCAGCGTGGCCCGCAGCTCGGCCGCCATCGCCCAGTGGTACGACCGGCGGGGCCTGCTGGTCCACGTCAGCCGCCCCGAAGATGCCGATCCTTTCCTCGTCCCCGGGGCCCTGCTCTTCTTCGCCCACGCCCGAAAGTCCGCCGGCTCCACCCCGCTCGACCGGGTGATGCACGTCGGCGTGGTGGTCGACGTCACCCGCGATGAGCGGGGGCAGGTGCTGGGCTACTCGCTCTTTCACGGCCGCCAGCCCGGCACCGTCGCCGGCGTGACGCGCTGGCATGCCCGCGACACCCGCCCGCCGCTGGGCAACGGGCCCGACGCCCTGGTCGGCATCGGCTTCATGGAGCCCACCGCCGCCGAAGACGGCATCGCCGCTGCCTTTGACGAGGCCTCTTTCGGCGAAGACGCCGACTGGGACGGCTAGCGCAGCCAGGCCGGGTTGTCGGTCAGGTTGCTGCCGAACTTCTCGTGCGGCGCGTCGCCGCAGTCGCGGCAGCGGATGTTGACCAGGGGCAGCAGCACGCTGCTGATCTTGAAGTTGGTGGTCTTCGACAGGCTGCCGCCCTCGCCGCCATTGCCCTTGCAGCCGTCGGCGGTGACGGAGACGCTGTAGGGGGCGTAGCTGGAGCCGCCATAGGGGGTGAGGGTGCCGTCCCACAGCTCAAAGCCGAAGGCGTAGGTGTAGTTTGTGTCGGCTGAATAGTAGTAGTGGATGACGTGCTCGCAGCGGCCGACGTAGAGCTGGCTGCCCTCGGTGGAATTGTCCTGGATGGCCTGGATCTGGGCGGCGCTGAGCACAAAGGTGAAGTCGCTGCTGAGCTTGCGCCAGCTGTCGCCGCCGGAGAAGTGATTTTGGAATGCGAGGTCGGCGGCGTATTCGATCATCGTCCAGCCGCCGCCGTCGGTGGTCATGTCGCAGGTGACGTCGAAGGGGGAGAGGCCGGTGGCGTAGCCGTCGGGATCGATGGTGTAGACGCCGTCGCCCGACGAGCGGCCTTCGTCCAGGATGTCCTTGCAGGTGAGGCCCAGCGCACAGACGCCGGATGACTCCGGCTTGATGCTGGCGTCGCTGTCATCGCAGTCGTCGCCGCCGCAAGCCAGATCGGCGTAGGTGTCGATGTCGTCGTCATTGTCTACGAGGCCATCGCAATTGTAGTCTTCGCCGTCGCAGCCGGCGGCGGCGCCGGGGTTGTAGGCGGTGTCGGCGTCATCGCAGTCGCCGCTGGTGGCGACGTAGCCCGAGGGGGCGGTGCAGCGCAGGCTCGTGGTGCTGCTGCGCCCGTAGCCGTCGCCGTCGCCGTCGCGGTACCAGGTGGTGGCGGTGCTGGTGGACAGACTGCTGTCGGCGTCGTCGCTGAGCCCATCGCAGTCGTCGTCGACGCCGTTGCAGACCTCGGGGTCGGCCGGGCTGATGGCCGCCGAGGCGTCGTTGCAGTCACCGGCGACCAGCACATAGCCGCTGGGCAGATCGCAGGTGGTGCGGGTGGACGAGGCGAGGCCGTAGCTGTCGGCGTCGGCATCGCGGTAGGAGACGGTGGCGCTGCTGAGCGCCAGACTGCTGTCGGCGTCGTCGATGAGCGCGTCGCAGTCGTTGTCGGCGTCGTCGCAGACCTCGCTGGCGGTGGGCTTGATGGCCGCGTCGCGGTCGTCACAGTCGAGGGCGTTGGTGGAGAAGCCGGCCGGCAGGGCGCAGGCCTGGGCGGCGTCGAGGGGGTCTCCGTAGCCGTCGGCGTCGTCATCCTCGTAGAAGGTGGTAGCCGTGGACAGATCCACATCGCCGTCGTCGTCGTCGCTGTGGCCGTCGCAGTCGTCGTCCAGGCCGTTGCAGATCTCGACGGCCAGCGGGTTGCGCGCCGGATCGCTGTCATCGCAGTCGACACAGGCGGCGTAGCTGTCCAGATCGGCGTCGGCATAGGCCACCGATCCATCACAGTTGTAGTCATTGGGGTCGGTGCAGTCTTCTTCCAGGGCGCCGGGGTGAAAGGCCGTGTCGTCGTCATCACAGTCGCCCGACTGATCGGCGTAGCCAACGGGGGCGGCGCAGGCCTCGGCGGTGGCGTCGAGCAGGCCGTAGCCGTCGCCATCGCGGTCCTCAAAGAAGGTGCGGGTGACGTCTTCGTCGACCGCGCCATCGCAGTTGTTGTCGCGCTCGTCGCAGACCTCTTCCAGCCCGGGGGCGGCGAGGTCGCTGGTGTCATCGCAGTCCTCGCCGTTGGCGACGTGGCCGGCGGGGGGCGCGCAGGCGGTGGTGGCGTCGAGGGGATCGCCAAATGTGTCGCCGTCGGCGTCGGCATACCAGACGGTGGCCTCATCTTCGTCGATCTCGCCGTCGCAGTCGTTGTCGACCTCGTCGCAGCGGTCTTCGGCGCCGGGGAAGACGTCGTCGCGGCCGTCGTCGCAGTCGCGGTCATTGGCCACGTTGCCGGCCGGGGTGGCGCAGGCCTCCACGCCGGTGGACGGGTCGCCAAAGCCGTCGCCGTCGCTGTCGGCGTAGGAGGTGGCGGCGACCCCTTCGTCGACCTCGCCGTCGCAGTTGTTGTCGATGCTGTCGCAGAGCTCGACGGCGCCCACATGCACGTCGGGGGCGGCCTCGTTGCAGTCCAACTCGGCGGCGTAGCCGTCGCCGTCGGCGTCTTCATCGGTGGAGAGCGCGTCGCCCTCGGCGGGGTCGGCGCCCTTGTCGCCGGCGCAGGCGAGGAGGGAGAGCAGGCAGAGGAGGTTGAGGCGCATGGGGGCTCCGCGGGGGCCGAGTCTACCACGCGCCCCTGCCCTTAGCGCTGCGCGGGGCCCCGCCAGGCGTGGAAGAAGCGGCCGAAGGCCTCGCTGAGGCGCTCCATTCGCTGGTAATTCACGTCGACCTGCCGGAAGGGGTCCAACCACCAGGTGACGAGGTCGCGGCGCACTTCGGCGCAGAGGGAGCGCCCGGGCAGGCGCTGGGCGTGGCGCCAGGCCTGGGTGACGGGGTGGAAGGGGTAGGTCTCGCCGCTGGCGAGGCTGAGCCCCTCGGCGACGAGCTCGGCGCGCAGGGCCTCTTCGACGGCCTCCTCAACGTGGCGCTGTCCGGAGGGGTCGCGGTGGATGAGGTCGACCTCGGGGCGCAGGGGCCAGCGGTCGGGGGTCTTGTAGGCGGCGCGCATATCGGCGACGATGGACTCGGTCACCTGCACGTCGACGGTGCGGGGGGCATAGCTGTGCAGAAAGAGGGCCTGGCCGCCATTGTCGACCAACTGGCCGACGGCCTTGTCGACGGCGGCGGTGTAGGCGGCGTGGGCCTCAACCAGGATGGCGTGGTCGTCGGGGTGGGTGATCCAGGGCGGGATGGCGGCGGTGACCTTGCCGGCCTTGTAGTCTTCGGGGCGGCCGTCGAGCACGCGGTTGGCGTCGATGAAGGTGCGGGGAACCACGCACCGCATCGTCATCACGGTGCGCCGGTGGTCGGCCCGCACCACCGCATGGGCGATGGAATTGGCCAGCGACCAAGCGCCGACGTCGGTGTTGACGTAGTAAAACGCGATCAGATCGGGGGGCAGCGGGCTTTTTAGGTGGGACTCCACCGCGCGGTAGTGCTGCTCGGTGTTGGCGCCGTGGGGCACCTCGATGAGCAGGTCGAAGGGCGCGTCCTTCGGGGCGAGGCTGCCGCGCAGCACC
>JBEIQK010000145.1:0-10953 GCA_040376505.1 Alphaproteobacteria bacterium
ACGCCCTCCGGGGCCCCCGCTCGGGCGCCCCTCCCCTCCCCCTCCTGCCCCCCATCCCGCCATGAAACACCTGCTGCCGCTCCTCTTTCTCGCCTTCTCCGCATCGGCTTCGGCCAAAGACCTGCGCAACCGGGCTGGGGTCGGCTTCGACCAGCAATTCGGTCAGGTCTCGGCCTTCAGCCTGCGCTATGGCTTGCCCACCGACAACGCCGCCCAGAACATCCAGGTTGAAGGCCTCTTCGGCTTCTCGGCCTACAAAGACAGCCAGAAGAACATCTTCGGCGGCGGCAAGCTGCTCTACGGCGTGGTGGCCGAAGACAACATGAACCTCTACGTCGGCGGCGGCGCGGGCGTGGCGGTCGAGGGCGACACCACCGTGATGCGCGTGCCGCTCGGCATCACCGCCGACTTCTTCCTCTTCGGGCTGGAGAACCTGGGCTTCTCCACCGGCATGGGCCTCAACATCGACCTCGGACAGGGTGGTTCGGGGGCTGGCACCGGCGGCACCGCCAACGCCGGCATCCACTACTGGTTCTGAGATGATTCGCGCGGCCGCCTTGTCCCTCTGTTTGTGGGCCGCTGGGCTCACAAGCGCCGCCCAGGCGGCCAGCTTCGACCCAGACCTCACCTGGCGCACCCTGGAGACGCCGCACTTCCGCATCACCTTCCACGGTGAAGAAGAGCAGCTCGCCGAAGAGATGGCCCGGGTCGGCGAGGTGGTCTGGGCCAAGATGACCGAAGAGCTGAAGGAGGTGCCCCGGCGCCCCATCGAGCTCGTGCTGGTCGATCAGACCGACAGCGCCAACGGCTATGCCATGACGCTGCCGCTCAACACCATCGTGATCTATGTGACGGCGCCGACCGAGGACTCGACCCTGTCGACCTATGAGGACTGGAACGACGCCATCCTCACCCATGAGTTCACCCACATCCTGCACCTCGACAGCGTAGAGGGCATCCCCCAACTGCTGCGCTTCGTGGTGGGGCGGATTGTGTCGGTGAACCGGATGAGCCCGGGCTGGATCATCGAGGGGCAGGCGACCTTTCAGGAGACCCGCCACACCAACGCCGGGCGTGGGCGTTCTACCTACGTCGACATGATCAAGCGGATGACGGTGCTGGAAGGCGACTTTCCGCCGCTGGGCAACCTCGACGGCTTTCAGGTGGAGCCGCCGGGGGGAAACCTCCGCTACCTCTTTGGCCAGGACTTTCAGCAGTACATCGCCGACGTGGCGGGCGAAGACGTCTGGACCGACTTCATCCACCGCTACGCGGGCGGTATCCCCTACTGGATGCCCAGCAAAACAGTCTTTGGCCGCCGCTTCTATCCGCTCTACCGCGACTGGCGGGCCGAGCTGACCGCGCGCTACAGCCGGCAGGCTGAACAGATCAGCGCCGAGGGGCTCACCCCCTTCCGCCTGCTCAGCGATGGGGTGGATCAGTGCGCGGCCCCCACCTTCAGCCCCGACGGCTCGCGGCTGGTCTGGAGCTGCTCCGATCCGCAGACTGGCTCGGCGATCTGGCTGGCCGACGGCGCGGGAGAGGGCGGAGAGGTCGAGCTGGCCAACTTCTACGCCACCGACTTCACCTGGCGGCAAGACGGCAAGGCCTTCGCCTACAGCTCGCTGCACACGGTCAACCGCTTCAATCTCTACAGCGATCTGTACTTTCACACCGTCGGGGGCAGCACCCAGGCGCTCACCGGCGGCAAGCGGGTGCGCTCGCCAGACTTTTCGGCCGACGGCCGCGACCTGTACGCCATCACCAACAAGGCGCAAAACACCCAACTCGTGCGCCTGACGGTTGACCAGCGGCTTGAGGCCTTGACCGAGAACAAGAACCACGAGCAGATGGGCGGCCCCGCCGTCTCTCCCGACGGGCGCACCGTGGCGCTCTCGGTCTGGGTGCAGGGCCAGCGCGACCTCTACCTCTACGACACCGAGGGCCGCGTGCAGCGGCGACTGACGGTGGACGGCGCCAGCGACATCGACCCGAGTTGGTCGGTCGATGGAGAGACCCTCTACTTCGCCTCGGACCGTTCGGGTGTCTGGAACATCTACGCCATCGACCTCGCCGCCGAGCGGCTCTACCAGATCACCAATGTGCTGGGCGGGGCGATGCGCCCGAGCGTCCACCCCGACGGCACGGCGATGGTCTTCGAGTCCTTCAGCACCAACGGCTTTGACGTGGCCTGGATGGAGCTGGACCGGGCGACCTGGCGCGACCGCGGCGCGTTGACCTTGTCGGTCGAGGCCCGGGCGCCGCTCTCCGAGGTCTTGCCGAAGACGCCGATCCCGCCGCCCTCACCGCCGCCCAAGGCCAAAGAAGAGGCAAAGCCGCCGAAGGGTCGGGAGGCCCGCAAGGCGCGCCGGGCCGCGCGCCGGCAGGAGAGCACCGACCCGGGGCCCGCCTACGGCATGATGACCGAGGCCTACGGATTCCCTGGGCTGACGGGACTGGGAGGCCCCTACGATCAGCTCCAGCACATGCCCGGCCGCTGGGGTCTGCCCGGGGAGGGCGTGGCCCCGGGTGAATTCGCGCCCGACGCCCCCTCCTCGGGGGCCGACGTGGACGATCCCACCCAGGTGGACGAAGAGAAGAAAGAAGAGGACTTTCCCTTCTCCTACCCGGTGCACCGCTACAATCCGCTGCAGACCCTCTTTCCGCCTCGTTTTGTGGTGCCCTCGCTCTACCTCACCAGCGACGGCCTGATGGGGGTGCTCTCCACCTCGGGCACCGACACGCTGCGGCACTACATCTACTCGGCCTACGGCAGCTACCGCACCGACGCGCGCTTCGTCGGCTGGGGGGCCAGCGCCGCGCTCAACCGCTTCATCCCGGTCTACTCGGCGGGCGTCTACAGCTATGTCGTGCCCTACGGTGAGATCTACGCCCTGTCGCCCCTGCCAGCGGGGGGCAGCGTGCTGCCCTCGATCTACGACACGGGCTACAGCTACTGGGATCAGCGCACCCGCGCCTATGCGCAGGCCAGCTACGCGCTCGACAGCTACCAGTCGATCTACGGTGGCTGGTCGGGCACCCTGCGCGAGCCGATGGACGATCTGCCGGCCGGCGCCTACCGGCCGCTCTTGCCCGATCGGGGCTTCTTCTCCGAGCTGTCGGTGGGCTGGCGCACGTCGCGGGGGCGCTACATGGCGAAGAGCATCTCGCCCGAAGAGGCGCGGGTGCTGAGCGTGGTGGGCAAGCTCTCCCACCCGCTGCTGGGATCGTACACCTTGGACGATCTCGACCAGCCCGCCCCCTTTACCCAGGTGCAGCTCAGCGCCGACTGGCGCGAATACCAGACCCTGCCCTGGGCCCACAACCATGTGCTGGCCACCAAGGTGGCGGCGGGCATCTCGGGCGGCGATGAGCAGCGCTACGGCTCGTACCGCCTGGGCGGCGACTTCGGCGAGAGCAGCTACTACACCCTGCCCGATGAGTGGCGCGCCCTACGCGGCTTCGAGCCGGGCACCGTCTACGGCGACTGGTATTACCTCGCCACCGCCGAGTACCGGCTGCCCTTGTGGTATGTCGACCGCGGCGTGGGCACCCTGCCCTTCTTCGCCCAGTCCCTCTCGGCGGCGGCCTTCATCGACACCGGCAACGCCTTCCTCTCCTTGGAAGATGAGGGCGCGCTGGCCGGCACCCTGATCGGCACCGGCGCGGAGCTGCGCGGGACCGCCGTGGTGCTCTGGGGCGTGCCGGCGATGGCGCGTGTGGGCTACGCCTTCGCGCTGCGGGGAGAGGGCATCCCGCTCGGCTCCCTGGCGGGGACCTATGTCTGGCTGGGGTCGAGCTTCTGATGGGACTGGGCCTCTTCGCCTTTGTGTCAGCCGCCCTGGCCCTCGCGCCAGCCTCCCTGCGGGCCCTGCAGGTGGGTGACTGCTCCACCGCCCTGGCCGATCCGGCCGGCGCGACCCAGGACGCCGAGCGGCTGGCCCTGGCCCGCTGCGAGCTGCGGCGGAGCGCGGCGCCCGCGGCCTTGAAGCGCCTCGACGCGGTGAACGATCCGGGGCTGCGGGCCTACGCGCAGCTCCTCCGCGGCGAGGCCCAGTTGGAGGCCGGACAGGCCGCTGCGGCGGCCCTCACCCTCCAGGCGGTGACCCTCCCCGGAGGGCCTGGAGAACGGGCGCGAATGCTGCGCGGTCGGGCCCTGGTCGAGGCCGGTCAGCCCGAGGCGGCCCGCGAGCTGCTCAGCGGGCTGCTCAACGGGAGGATCGGCCAGGCCGGAGCCATCGCCGACCCCTGGGGTGCAGACGGGGCCGAGGTGCGCTGGTGGCTGGCCGAGGGGGCCCTGCGGCGCGGCGAGCGGGCCAAGGCCGAGATGGTCTGGTCGACGATCTGGGCGCGCAACCCCACCAGCCCGCGGGCGGCCGAGGCGGCGACACGGCTGCAGCAAGGTGGACAGACATTCCCGGATCCGAAGAGCGAGACTGGGCGGGCGCTCATCAAAGAGCGCGTCGAGACCCTCGACAAGCTGCGCCTGTCGGTCGAAGCGCTGGCGCTGCGCGATCTGCTCGGCACCGCCACGCCGGGGGTGATGGCCCGGGCCACCTTCTCGGCCAAGGCCTACCCGCGCTCTCTGGGCTATTTTGCGCAGATCCAGTCGCCGACGATGCAGCAGCGCTTTGACTACGCGCTGGCCACCAGCCGGGCCGGCGACTACGCGGCGGCGGCCCAACGCTATGAGGCGGTGATCGCCGCCGAGCCTGGGCACAAGCTGGCCGACTTCGCCAGCTTCAAGCTCGGCTACCTCGCCTACGACAAGGCCGAGCTCGACCGGGCGATCGGTCTGTTTCGCGACCACCTCGGCCGCTACCCCAACAGCGAGCACGCCGACGAGGCGCGCTGGTTCATCGCCTGGTCGCTGGTTCGACTCGAACGCTGGCCCGATGCCCTCTCGGCCCTTGCGGAGGTGACGGCGCGCCACCCCCAGTCTGGCCTCGCGGTCGGGGCCCGCTACTGGCGCGGACGGGTGCTGGGGCGAACCGGCGACGCGGCCGGCGAGCGGGCAGCGCTCCAGTCGGTGATGGACCGTTCACCCACCAGCTCCTACGCCTGGTTCGCGGCCCACCGGCTCGGCCGAAAGGTCTCCGGTCAGCCGCTCCCCGAGCCGCCGCCCACCCCGGTGAGCCTGTCCACGCCGGCCTTTACGCGAGGCGCCGCCCTGGCGCGCGTGGGCCTCGACGCCTGGGCGCGGGCTGAGCTGGACGAGGTCGGCCGCAGCGGGCGCAGCAAGGCCGAGATCCTGGCCCTGGGGCCCGTGTTGGTGGAGGCGGGAGACTTCATCGGGGCCCGCAATCTCGCAAACAGTCTCTGCGGCAGTCCCGGCGGCAGCGGCGATCGGGCCGCCCAGATGTTGTGCTGGCCGCGGCCGGTCTCGGGCCTCGTGGTCGGTCGGGCGCGGGCGGCGGGGCTCAATCCCAACCTGCCCTTTGGCATCATGATGGCCGAGAGCGCGCTCAAGCCCTGGGTGAGCTCGATCGTCGGCGCCCGGGGATTGATGCAACTCATGCCCGAAGTGGCGCGCCCCCTGCACACCCAACTCTACCCGGGGGAGCCCTTCAGCCCCGACGCGATGTTCCAGCCGGGCTACAACGCCGCCCTGGGCACGGCAGAGCTGATCCGCCTGTCACAGCGCTTCTCCAAGACCGGCATGAGCACGCCCTTGCCGGCGATCATCGCCGCCTACAACGGCGGGCCCGAGGCGGTGGAGCGCTGGCTCGCCGGCTACCCCACGCCGCCCGAGCCGGACCGCTTCGCCGAGGACATCTCCTTCACCGAGACCCGTCAGTATGTGCGCAACGTGCTCGGCTATCTGCAGACCTGGCGCCTCGTCTACGGGGACGAAGGCTGAGTCTGTGTCGGATCACCGAAAGGTGAGCGTATAGGGCAGCAGGGCCAGGGCCTCGGCCGGGCGCCGACGAAAGAGCAGCAGCGCCACCGGGAGGTTGAGCAGCGAGACGCCGCCCTGACGCAGCAAGCTCTTGAGTCGGTCGAGGCGAGAGGCGGCGAAGGAAATGTGAACCGTGAGACCGGGCCCCAGACCGGCTAGCGCGCGGGCTCGTTCGACGGCGAGCTCGATGCCACCGAGGTGATCGACCAGTCCCCGCTCCTGAGCGGCCCGGCCAGTCCAAACCCGGCCCTCGGCGTGCGGGGCGATCTCCTCGACCGGGCGGCGGCGGCCGGTGGCCACCACCTGCAGAAAGCGGGCGTAGGTGCGGTCGAGCATCGCGCGAAAGGCAACGCGCTGGCTGGGGGTGAAGGGAGCGAAGGGGCCCCACATTCCGCCCTCGCTGCCGTCGGCGGTGACCGAGGCCGGAAAGAGGCCCACCCGGGTGAGGGCGCCGCCGAGGGCGACCTTGCCGCCGACGACGCCGATCGAGCCCGTCAGCGTGCAGGGGCTGGCGAGGATCTCCGAGGCCGGGGCGGACAAATAATAGCCGCCGCTGGCCGACACGTCGCCAAAGAGGGCGACGACGGGCTTGGCGGCGTTGAGGCGGGAGACGGCCCGGGCGATGAGGTCGCTGGCCAGGGCACTGCCGCCAGGGCTGTTGACGTAGAGCACGACAGCGCCGACGTCTTCGTCTTCCCGCAGCTCGTCCAACACCGGCACGACGCGATCGGCGCGCACCCGCGAGCCGGCGCCGCCCTCGGCCTCATCGCCTTGGACGATCGGGCCCTCCAGGTGCACGACCACGCAAGTGGGGCTGGTCGGGGCGCCCCGACGGCGGAGACGGCGCTCCCAGCGGGCGAGGCGGCTGTGGCGGGCCAAGGCCAGCCAGCGCCTGGCGGGGCCGTGGGTGGCCTCCAGCTCCGCTTCCACCGTGTCGGGGTAGGCCAGGGCGTCGACGAGCCCGAGCGCAAGGAGCTGCTCGGCCGAGAGGAGGCCGATCTGCAGGGCCTCTTCGACAACGGCGGGCGCGAGGTGACGCCCCTCGGCGATGGCCTCGACGAGCTGCTCCTGCAGGTCGCCCAGCAGGGCGGCGAGGGCGGTCCGGTTGGCCGGGCTGGGGTGGCTGCGGGTGTAGGGCTCGGCGAAGCTCTTGAAGGTCCCGGCGGCCTCCATGTCGACCTGCACGCCGATGGTGTCGAGCAGGCCGCCAAAGAAGAGGAGCTGGGCCTCCAAGGGGGCAAGGTGGGCCTCGCCGGCGGGGGTGAGCCAGACGCGATCGCAGGCGCTGGCCAGGAAGAGCTCGCGCAGGCCGATGGCGTCGACATGGGTGTGAAGGCGCTTGCCAGACGCGCGCAGGTGCAGGAGCGCGGCCCGCAGGCTGTGCAGGCCCGCGAGGCCGAGCTTGTGGCCGCGAAGATCGAGCAGTACGGCCTCGATCGCGGGGTCAGCGGCGAGGAGCGATAGGGCGTCGAGCAGGGCGAGCTCGGCCCCCAGGGTGCCGCCGATTCCAGCGAGGTCCACCCGCACAAGGCGGCTGCGCCGACGCTGCAGGCGGCGGAGGCCGCGCACCGCGAGGAGCGGGGGGAAGGCGGCGGCCCGGGAGAGGGCGCGCCAAAGCGGGGACAACACGGCCAGCCTCGCATGTTTCGGGTCGGTCAAGGCTGCTTGACATGCCCGGTCGGGTCGCCTTACACGGCGCGGGTACGGATTGTGGCCGCTTCGCGGAGCACGACCCGGCCGGCGCTCTGAAGCCATCCAGCGCGCAGGCGACGACCCCGTAAGAGGCCGAGGAACGCTGTGGCAACCAAGACCTGTCCAAGCTGTGGAGCCGAAGTCCCTGCCGCCGCCACGCGGTGCAAGCACTGCTTCCATGACTTCACCGCCGAGCCACCGCGCAAGAGCGGGCCGGTCATCATCCTCGCCTTCATGGCGGCGATGGTGGTCCTGGGTGTGGCGACCTTCGCCTACGTCTACTACTTCAACGTCTCCGAGAAGTTCGTGGTGGACGCCGAGACCCGCTCGATCATCGTCACCCGCAAGTCAGCCTCCAACGACGTGAGCACCGAGCGCGTGTCCTTCGATGACGTGTCGCGCATCGAGTACGTCGTGGGCGGCGAGAAGTCCACCTACGAGGTGGTGGCGGTGACGAGCAAGAACAACCGCCTGATCATCCAGCGCAGCAACGACACCCAGTTGAGCGCCGAGGCCACCCACATCGCCACGATCATGGGCAAGACCGTGACCGAGGTGAAGAACATCAGCGGCTTTGGCGCCGACGAGTGACGGTTCTTCAGCAGGCGCTGAGCCGTTTTTCGGCGGACATCGCGGTTGATCTGGGCAGCACCGTCACGCGCGTCTTCGTGCGCGGGCGGGGTCTCGTTGTGGAGTCGCCCTCGGTGGTGGCGGTGGAGCGGGCTGGCTCCTCGGGGCGGGTGGTCGCGGTGGGCCAGGAGGCCAAGCGCATGGTCGGGCGCATGCCCGAGCACATGGCCACGGTGCACCCGATTCGCGAGGGCATCGTCGGCGACTACGCTCTGCTCGAGGCCCTCCTCCGCGATGCGCTCCAGCGCGCGCTCACCGGCAAGCCGGTGGTGGGGCCGCGCCTCTTGCTCTGCGTGCCAAGCTCGCTGTCTGAGGTCGAGCGCAAGGCGGTGCAGGAGTCGGCCCGCGCCATCGGGGCGCGGCAGGTGCAGCTGGTGAGCAAGTCGGTGGCGGCGGCCTTAGGGGCCGGGCTGCCGGTGCGCTCGGCGGGGGCCAACCTCGTCCTCGACCTCGGCGGCGGCCTCTCCGAGGTCTCGGTGTTGAGCCTGGGCGGTCTCGTCGACACGCGCGTGCTGCGGGTCTCGGGCGCCGCCCTCGACCAGGAGATCGTCTCTTACGTTCAGGGGCGCCACAAGGTGCTGATCGGCGCTCGCTCCGCCGAGGAGCTCAAGCTGGCGGTGGGAACGGCGATGCGGCCGACCTCGCCCACCGAGGCGCGGGTGACCGGCCGCGACCTCACCACGGGCATCCCCCGCGAGGTGGCGATCAGCGGCGATGAGGTGCACTACGCGCTCTACCCCGTGCTCAAGCAGCTCGTGGAGGGCCTGCGGTCGACCCTGGCGGCGCTCACGCCCGAGCTGGCGGCCGACATCTCCGACCATGGGGTGGTGCTGACCGGTGGCACCGCCTTGCTGGGCGGCCTCGACGTGTTTCTGCGCGACCAGACGGGGCTGCCGATGGTGGTGGCCGAGGATCCCCGCACCGCGACGATCATGGGTGCGGGGGCCCTCCTCGACGACGACGCGCTGGTCGAGCGCCTCGCCCTGGCCTGAGCCCAGCGCAAGGGCCGGGGTAGGGTCTGCAGGCGGGTGTCCTCGACGGGGCCGCCGACGGAGAACGGGAAGACCGGGTGACAGCGATCGCCGCGCAGGCCATAGAAGGGCAACCCAGCGCTGACGGGCTCCATCGCTGCGCGCAGGTCGGCTTCGTCCTCGGACGCGCGCACCCGGAGGTGTCGACCCGCCGGGAGCCCCTCCACGCGATGGACCCAAAGCAGGAGGTTCAGGCCAGTTCGACCAGACAAGGCGCTGGCGGGGGCCGCGGTGGTCGAGGGCTGCAGCCGGGCCAGGAGGGCCTCCAGGGCGGCGCGAGGCCTGCGCGTCACCGTCCCATGGCAACCGCGCTTCGACGGCGGTGGAGGAGGCCGCAGAGGCCGGGGCTGGGGCCTTGGGGCTCCAGGGCGGGGAGGTGCCGCAGGGGAGCCTGGTGGGGTGGCGGACCCTGTCGCCGGGCCGCTCGGGTGCCGCCATCGAGGATGGGCCAGGGCTCGTGGCTGGGACTGAACGCGCGGGGCCGGCGCGGGAGAGGCTCGATGACCAGCGCGCGGACGGGGTCGAGAGCCTGCCAGCCGTCGGGGAGCGCTGGGCTCACGAGGAGCAGGGCGTCGGGCTGCGCGCCCTCCTCTCCCTGTTGGACGTCGATCCCCAGCAGTCGGGCGGTGGGCTCGTCGTCCGGCCTGGGGAGGCGGCGGAGGCGCCAGACCTGAGCGGCGGCGGCGTGGCCGACGTCGAGCGGGCACTAACGGTAGGCCCGCTCGACGTGACAGGTCAATGAACCCCGGAGGCCTTTGAAGTGCCTGCCACGTAGATCACTCCGATGGACACCCAGCCCTCACGCCGCCACCCGATCCTGACTTTGCTCACCGCAGCATCCGCTTGAAGGCCGCCGGCGTGAGTTGGGCGGCGGTGAGCCCAACGTCGTTCTTCCGGGTGCCTCGTCGCTGGAACATCCAGGCCAGGTAGGCCTGCGAGTGCAGGCCGCGGCGACGCGCCGTTGAGACGACCCCGATCACAACGGCCCAGCGGTGCCTGCTGTTGTCGATGGGGACGTTGGGATCGTCGCCGAAGCGCGTGAAGCGCGTCGGCGATGGGCCGGGTTTCGTGCTGGCGACGGCGGAGCCGCTCGTCTGCTTGGAGCCCTTCGCGCGCTTAGGCACGCTCGATGGCGTCCACCCGGGCATAGAAGCCGCCGACCTACTTGGCCAGGACCCGTCAGGCCGGTGGTGCAGAGCGTGGAAGGCGGCCTCCAGGCCCTCCACGGCGCCCACCCGGAGGTAAGCCTCGGTGGGGTGGAGGTTGCCGCTCGACGGGTTGACCCGGAGCGGCCGCTGGGCGTCTCCGGCGCGCTTCCAGGCCGACAGTCCCATGCTGTCGGGTAGGGCTTGGGAGAGGGTGGCGCAGCTGAGCGGGGCTGCGCAGGTGTTGCCCTCCCCGATCGCGTCATGGATCGGGGGACCCTGATCAGGTTCGCAGATCGGTGAGCGTACTTGACCGCGTAGCGGCGAGTGGGCTCGGGCGGGATATCCCGGTCGAGGTAGCCGGCCGACCGATGAGATGGCCGAACCCAAAGGAAAAACCCCGCCGTCAGCGTGGGCTGGGGCGGGGTTTAGAAGGGATGGTCGGCGATGACCTACTCTCCCACAACGTCACCGTTGCAGTACCATCGGCGCCATGGAGCTTAACTTCCGTGTTCGGAATGGGAACGGGTGGGTCCTCCTGGCTTTCGTCACCGAC
>JBEIQK010001050.1:0-1892 GCA_040376505.1 Alphaproteobacteria bacterium
CGCAGCTACCTCCGCCTCGCCGAGGAGGTGGAGGCTGCCGGGGTTGGGGCCGCACGGGGACAGGGGAGCTGATGGCTGTCCGGGCGGCGATCCGGGAGCAGCTGCGTGCCCTTCGCCTCGACCGGCGATTGGCCCTTGCGGTACTGCTGATCCTCCTGGTCCTGGGCGCCGTGGTCTCCCCCCGCCTGCGGGGCCTGCTGCTCGCCCTGCTCGATCCGCCGGAACTGTGGCTGCTCCTGCCCTGGGGCGTGGCGGCCTTGCTGTTGCTGGTGCCGATCGCGGGCATCGTTTCGCTCGTGAGCCAATACGCCTTCTGGGAGGGCTGGCTGTCGGGCCTGCCCGACCCCGCCACACTGTTTCCGCGCCCCAACCCGGCCTCTTCGCAGTCGGAGGCCCCGGTTGGGGGGCTGTCGCCGCAGGGCTACGTGATCTACCTCGACGGCATTCATCAGTACTCCTTCGACCATCCACCCCGGGTGACGGCATTCCTGGGTGATCTCGAGCGCCGCCTCGGCCCAGGCATTCAGCTGGTGCGTGGCTTCGAGACCTACACGGTGATGCCGGTGCCGCTGGCGGAAGACCGCGGTGGCGCCTGGTTCTGGCGACGCCTCTTTGCCCTCCAGGAGCACCACCCGCTGGCTTTGGTGCGCACCCTCACCGCAGTGCTGGTGCAGGCCAACAACATCATCAAGGTGGGCATTTCCTCGGATCGCCGCTACGGCCCGATCGGTCACTACGAGCTTGCCCTGCGCATCGCCGAGCGCCTTGCCCACGCAGGATTTCATCCGGAGCAGGGGGCCGGCCTGGTACTGCTCGGCTACAGCGGCGGGGCGGAGATGGCCTTCGGTGTGGCCGATTACCTGCAGAGGCTCTGTCCGGTGCCGTTGCGGGTGATCAGCTTCTGCGGGGTGTTCAGCGGCAACCATCCGCTGGAGCGGGTGGAGGCGATCGGCACGGTGGTGGGCAGCCGGGATCCGGTGGCCGCCTTCGGCAGGGTCGCCTACCCGGCCCGCTCGGCAATCTGGCCCTTCTCCCGCTGGCCCATGTCCAGGTAGAGCCGGGCGTTGGGGTGGGGCTGGTGGGGCAGCTCGGCGAAGATGGCGCCCCGACCGACCCAGAGCGAGGGTGACATCACCAGGGCGCCGCCGTAGACCTGCGGCCGGCGCAGGTGGGCGGCCAGGGCCGCGAGGCCGCCGAGGGAGGCGCCGCCGGGAATCACGGCGCCAACGCCATAGCGGGCGCGCAGAGCGGGGAGCAGGTGGCGCTCGATGGCGTCGAGGGTCTGGTCGAGGTGACTCCACAGCTCGGACATACGGGCGGTGCCGCCATGATCGAAGGCGGCCACCAGGGGGCGCGCGACCGTGCGGGGCAGGCGGTCCACGGCGCCGTGGGCCTGCCAGCCGCCGGCGAAGCTGCCCTCGTCTCCGAAGACATTCTGGCCGTCAAAGAGCAACAGCAGGGGCGGTGAATCCTCCATCTTCGGCGGCACGTGAATGCGCACCCGGCGCAGGCCGCCGCCAAAGGGGAGGTGCAGGTGAAGAGGGTCAGGGATGGGGCCTCCAGGAGCCCGCGGAGCATCGACACCGACCTGCCCCCTGCCAAGGGGGCGCCCGCCTGCGGTACAATGCCTCAGCCTGGAGGCCTGATGCTTCGCGTCCTTTTGCCCGCCGCTCTCTCCCTGCCTGCGCTGGCCTGCGCCGAAAAGACCACCTGCGGTGCGGGGACGCACCTCGAGGGCTCGGCCTGCGTGGCCGATGGCGATTCGGCGGATCCCACGGGTGAAGAGGCGGACGCCGACAGCGACGCGGATTCGGACAGCGACGCCGACGCCGACGCCGACCCCGTCGAAGGGCGGGTGGTTGGCTACTTCGTGGAGTGGGGGGTCTACGCTC
>JBEIQK010001056.1:0-1857 GCA_040376505.1 Alphaproteobacteria bacterium
GCGGGCGCGGGGGCCGCCGGCGGCGCTGCAGCGGGCGCCGCTGCAGAGGCAGGCGCTGCCTTCTTCTTCGAGGCCGAGGGTGGCGGGCCATCCATCCGTCGCACGCCGAGGCGCGACATCAGGTCATCAAAGGAATTGGGCGCCGGGGGCGGCGAAGACGGCGGGCGGCTCATCAGGACTCCAGGCGGCTGGCGGCGCGGGCGCGCTCCTCTCTCCACCACGCCCCCAGGCCCGAACACAGGGTGGAGACCGGCAGCCCCTGATCGGGGATGTGGAGGAAGGCGACGGGCAGCTCCGTTCCGAAGCGCCGCGCCGCCTCATACAGCCAGGCATTGCAGACATAGCTACCCGCGTCCAGGCTCACCACCAGCCCCATCGCCTGCGCCAGGGCCTGAGACCCAGCGCTGGCCGCGATCTCAAGCGGGCCTTCCGCAGACACAGCCTCGCGGTGCTCGCCGTCGACATCGGCCAGCAGCGGATCCAGGCGCAGGAGCCCCCGAACCTCCACCATCGCCGCTCCCCGCCCGCGGGCCACGCCCACGCCGAGCAGCAGGTCTGGCCGCACCGCCTCGATCTGGGCGGCCGTCTCGTCCAGGCAGCGGCGGTAGCTCACCGGCATCTCCCGACCGATGATCTGCAGATCATCGAAGGCGAGGCCGTCGACCTCCAAGGCGAGGCGGCGGGCCGGGTTGTCGATCACCTCGCCAAAGGCGCCAAAGCCGATCACCAGCGCCCGGCTCACTCGCGCACGCCGGCGACGCGCACCAGCATCTCCTCGGCGTGCACCATCGGCCAGGCGCGCACAGTCATCACCACGCCGGCGCGCTCGGAGCGGGCCTCGGCGAGGCGCTCGCCGCCGATCGGCGACTGCAGGTAGCCGAGGAGCTGGCCCACCCGAACCCGATCGCCCACCCGCACCTCGGGCACGAAGAAGCCGCCGCAGGAGGCCCGCAGGGTGTCGACCTCGTTGCGGGTGACGTCGGCGACGGTCTCGCTCTCGCCGTGGTGGGCGAGGATGCCGAGGTGGGCCAGCAGCCGGCCGAGCCCGCGGGCCAGGGTGGCCGAGTGGCTGGTGTCGAGGGTGATGCCGCGCCCGCCCACGAGGTGCAGGGCGTGGCGCCCCGCCTCGCGCCAGGCGCCGACGAGGCCGGTGGCGTCCAGCGCGTCGCCATGCCGACGCCAGACGACCGGCAGACCCATGGCCCGAGCCAGCTCCAGCTCGCGCCCGGCGATCGGCGCCCGCACCTGGGGCAGCTCGCGGACGTGGGGCGCGCCGCTGTGGACATCCACGCAGACGTCGGCCTCGGTGTGCTGCAGCAGGGCGTGGGCGATGCGCTCCACCGCGGCGCCGTCGGGGCTGCCGGGGAAAGCGCGGTTGATGTCGCGATCGTCGAAGGGCCAGCGCTTGCGGCCCTCGTCGGCGCCGAAGGAGTTGACCACCGGAAAGAGGTGCACCGTGCCCTTGGGGCGCTGCAAGCGGAGGGCAGCGATGAGCAGGTTGACGGCGTGAATGGCGTTGAGCTCGTTGCCATGCAGGCCGGCGACGATGGAGACCACCGGCCCACCGCTGCCAAAGGTCAGCCGGTGCAACTCAAAGGCCCCCCGGTAGGGCGCCTCCAGCTTGAAGACCACGCTCATGACCGCACCACCCGCGCCACCACGCTGCCAGGAAACACAACCGGGTGCTCGCGCACCGCCAGGAGCCGCCCGCCCACCGGGCTCTCGATCTCACACAGCCGGCTGCCGGTGACCGGATCGACCACCGAGCCGAGGAGCTGACCCGGCTCCACCGCGCTCCAGACCTCGGCGCGCGGCAGGAAGAGCCCGCCGCGATCGCTGCGCACCCGCAGCAGGTCC
>JBEIQK010000056.1:0-15821 GCA_040376505.1 Alphaproteobacteria bacterium
GGCGACATTGCGGGCGATGGTGTTGTGGCTGTTGAAGGTGCCAGAGACAGAAGAGGTGTAGACCCGACGTGCAATGTGCAGGTCGGCGATCTCGGCGGCCACCGCTTGGGCCCCGGCCTGGGCGCCCACATCGGTCCAGTGGGTGTCGGCCTTGAAGTAGAAATTGCCCTGCACCGGCACCTTTGTCATGTCGGCCACCCGGGCGCCGGACTGACGGAGCTGGTTCAGTGCGGCCTCCCAGCCCTTGCGCTGGGCGACTGGATCGAAGGTCGCGCCGATGGGATCGCTGCGGTCGATCTGCTCGCCGTGCAGCATGCCGCGGGGCGGCAGGGGCGCCAGAACGAGGGTGGTGCCGAGGCCTTCGAGGACCCGTACAAAGGTGGTCAGCAGGTCCATTCGCGCCCTTCCGGCGAGGTTGGGGGCGACCAGATCGGGGGTCCTTCGGAAGACGAAGCCGTTGAGCCCGTTGACATATTGGATCTTCTCTTGTCCATCCGCCGCCGCGGCCTGCGCCGCCGGACAGACAAAGGGCTCCTGGATGGCGGGAGGGCTCAGGGCAAACCAGGACAAGAGGGAGATCATGGCACAGTCTCCAAGGTCAAGTAACGCTCGGGCAATTCCCAAAGGACCAGGCGGGCCGCGGTGAGCTCCACCGGCAGCTCGGTCAGGGCGGCGTCGACTGCAGCGAAGGGGCCGCGGCCTGAGACAGAGAGGTTGAGCACGTCCATGGAGAGCTCGGCCTGCAGCGCAGCCTCAAAGCCCCAACGCGGGTCGGCGGAGTAGGAGGTGCCGATCAGCGCGAGAGGCAGCGCTGCCTCATCGAGCAGGCCGCCGGTGCCTTGGGGGCAGGAGGGCGTGGCGAGGGTGTCGGCCGCCGGGCCCAGCCAGTCGGCGAAGGGCCCCAGCGGCAGGTAGGAGAGCAGGTCGCCGCGGTGTACAGTGGGGGCGGCCTTCACCGGGCGGCAGGGCTGGTCTCCGCGGGTGGGGATGGCCGCGGCGATGGACTGGGCCGCGAGGCGGGCGCCCTCGGGGCTCCAGTGGGTGTCGGTGTGCAGAAAGAGCTGGTCGCGCTCGGGCGCGTTGACAAAGGGCGTGGCCAGATCGACCACGCGATGCCCATCGGCGGCGAGGCCCTCCAGCAGCGCCGCGTAGCGGTCGGCGTGCTCGGCGTCGAGGCGGCCGGGGTGAAAGACCCGCAGCTTGTCGGGGAGCGGGACGATGACCAGTTGGGCGCTGGGCGGCAGGGCAGCCCGCAGGGCGGCGGCCTTGAGCCGGGCCTCGGCGATGCCAGCGCTCACCGGGCGCTGCAGCGCCAGCTCCTCGGCGGTGAAGAGCACCTCGTCCTCATTCACGACCAGGCCGGCGCGGCCCTCGTGGAAGAGCAGCCACTCGGCGGCCGCCCAGAGGGGCAGCCCCACGGACTGAAGGAGGTTGTGTTTGTTCAGCTCCGTCTCCACGCCGCGGGCCCAGGCGCCGCTGGCGAGGCTGTCCACGGTGGGGGCGGGCAGGCTCGGCAGGGCCGGCACGATCGGCAGGGCCGCGAGGAGGAGGAGGGCGATGGAGGGATGCTGCGCAGGCGTGCTCATGGTCCCCGACCTCCCTGGATTAGAACTGAAAGTAGAGGAAGGGGGAGTGACTGTTGGCCGAGACCCGCAGGAGGGCCAGCACCGTCAGGGCCGCCAGGGCGTAGGAGCGGCGCATCGGGCGGGCCGGGGCGCTCTCGTCGGGCTCCATCGTCACCCACACCACCCCGAAGAGCAGGGCGAACAGGGAGAGATCGCTCCACTGGGCCAGCGAGGCCTCCCGCGCCCAGCCTCCGTTCTGGCCCACCAGTCCCAGCGTCATGCCCCAGGCGGCGGTGAGGGTGGGCGCCCGGAAGTAGACAAAGGCGAAGCCGACGAGGAGGAGGGTGCGCAGATGGCCGAGGGGGGCCGGCAGGCGCTGGAGGGCGGGCACGAAGCGCTCGGCCACCAGCCAGGCGCCATGCCAGGCGCCCCAGAGGACCATATTCCACGAGGCCCCATGCCAGATTCCGCCGAGCAGCATGGTGAGAAAGAGCGCCAGGGCGGTGCGACGGGGGCCATGGCGGCTGCCGCCCAGCGGAATGTACAGGTAGTCGCGGAGCCAGGTGGAGAGGCTGATGTGCCAGCGGCGCCAGAACTCCGTGATGGTGGTGGCCGGGAGCGGGCGATTGAAGTTCTCCATGAAGTCGAAGCCCATCATCAGGCCGAGCCCGACCGCCATGTGGCTGTATCCAGAGAAGTCCAGGTAGAGCTGGACCGTGTAGGCGATCATGCCCAGCCAGGCCTCGACGGCGGTGGGGGCCTCCAGGGCGAAGACGTGGTCGACCAGCGGCGCAAGAGTATCAGCGCCCAGCACCTTGGTGGCAAGTCCCACCGCGAAGCGCCGGCAGCCTTCGGCGAAGCGATCGATCGAGTGGACCCGCGCCTGGAACTGGTCGGCCACGTCTTTGTACCGGAGAACCGGTCCGGCGATGAGCTGGGGGAAGACGACGATGAAGGCGGCAAAGTTGATGGGGTTCCGCTCGACAGTGGCGTCGCCGCGGTACACATCGATGAGGTAGCTCATCGACTGAAAGGTGTAGAAGGAGATGCCGACGGGCAGCAGCACCCCCGGCGCCTCCAAGGCCGGCAGCCCCAGCGAGGTCGCCACGGCGCTGATGTTCTCGGCGGCGAAGTTGGCGTACTTGAACCAGCCCAGCGTGGCGAGGTTGCCGATCACGCCGAAGATGAGCAGGGCCTTGCGGCGGGACTGGGGCTCGGTGGGGCGCACGCCCCAACTGAGCAGCCAGTTCCAGGCGGTGACGGCGATAAGCAAAAAGAGAAAGTCGTAGCGCCACCAGCCAAAAAAGATGTAGCTCCCGAGCAGGATCCAGAGACTACGACCCCGCTCGGGAACCAGGTAATACACAGCCAGAAAGAGGGGCAAAAATGCAAACAAAAAGGACACAGAAGAAAAAACCATGGGTGTGCCTACTTGCGTGCGATCGGAGCCGTGGTGTTCTCCTGCCAGCGGAGCGAGACGCCCCCCCCAGGGGCCGGACTGGCAAACAGGCTGTAGCTGGCCCCGTTGCGCAGCGAGAGGGTGGGGGTGGTGGCCAGCACACCTTGATCGGCCGAGACGCCGAGCGCGGCGGCGACGCCATTCACCGCCCGCGCTGCGACCGCATCCTTGGCTACTTCATCGAGGAGGACGGTGGCGCCGTCGGCGGTCACCAGGTCCAGGGGTTCGGCCGTGAAGTTGTAGAGCACGAGGCTGGCCTTGGCCCGCGATCCCGGCGCCGGATCCTCCATCCAGCGCTGCTTCTTTCCGTCGTAGACCACAGTATAGTACCGACCGGCCTCCACCGCGCGGCTGTCGCCTCGAATGGACGCGACCTCCACGGTGGTGGGGCCGGCAGGGACGGCGACATAGGCAGAGGCCAGGCCGCCGGACACAGACAAAGAGGGGGAGGTAGACCCAACACGAACCGAGAGCGCGACCTCAGTGGCGGCGGACGGAGCGACACGAACAAAAGCGGAGCCAGCCGGCGGCGCAGGATCGTACAGGGAGGCGTCTCCTCCCGGTGCGGCCTGCGCGCTGACGGGCATCCACAGACAAACAAGCCCAACCCAGGCAGGTCCGCGCATCCTGGTTCTCTCGGTCATGAGGGTCAACCTCCACGCTGAGCCTTACAGCACGGGTCGTGCCAACCTCCTCGGCTCGGCAAGGATGCAGCGCGGATCGGCCACATCGACGATTCGGCCCCCTCGCCGGCTGTCCACTCCAGCGGACACCTGACCGCGCGCCTGGACGACAGCGATCGATTAGGAGGGCCGGGTCCGGAGGTCCGTCATGTTGCCCAACGCCGCCCCGCCGATCCGCGTCGTCTTCGTCGCCCCCTTCTTCCTTGACACCACCGTGCGCTTCATTCGGGCGGTGGCCGAGCAGCCGGGGGCGCGGGTCTGCCTGATCAGCCAGGACCCGGTCGAGAAGCTCGATGGTGACTTGCGTTCTCGCCTCTTCGCTCACCATCGGGTGGGCGATGGGCTGCACCATGGCCAGCTCATCCAGGCCACCCGGGCCCTGGGCCAGAAGATGGGCGGCATCGACCGTTTGATCGGCGCCCTCGAGCAGCTCCAGGTGCCGCTCGGCGCCGTACGCGACGCCCTGGGGCTCGACGGCATGGGAGAGGCGGCGGCCCGCAACTTCCGCGAGAAGAACCGGATGAAGGACGTCCTGCGCGCGGCGGGGCTGCCCGTGGCCCGGCACCGCCTCGTCACCACGGTGGCCGATGGCGTCGACTTCGCGCGGGAGATCGGCGGGCCCATCGTCATCAAGCCCCCCGACGGCGCGGGCGGCTTCTCCACCTACCGGGCCGAGGACGCGGCCGACGCCCAGCGAATCCTGAACAGTCAGCGGCCCAGCGCCGACCGGCCGCAGCAGTGCGAAGAGTTCGTGGTGGGTGTGGAGCGCAGCTTCGATGTGATGAGCATCCGCGGCCGGCCGCTCTGGCACTCGCTCACCCTCTACGATCCGGCGCCCCTGCATGTGCTGCGCAACCCCTGGATTCAGTGGACGGTGCTGCTGCCCCGGGAGACCGATCACCCGCGCTGGAACGAGATCCGCCGCGTGGGCGTGGCGGCCTTGAGCGCCCTGGGCATGACCACCGGCATCTCCCACATGGAGTGGTTTGAGCGGCCCGACGGCTCGGTGGTGGTGAGCGAGATCGGCGCCCGGCCGCCGGGGGCGCGGATCGTCAACCTGATGGGCCACGCCCACGACACCGACTTCTTCGCCCGCTGGGCCGAGGCCATGGTGCACGAGCGCTTTGTGCCGCCCGAGACCCGCTTTGCGGCGGGCTGCGCCTACCTGCGGGGGCAGGGAGAGGGCCGGGTGGTGGCCATCCACGGCCTCGACGCCGCCCAGCGCGAATTGGGGCACCTCGTCGCCGAGGTCGAGCTGCCGCGGATCGGCGCGGCGCGGGCCAGCTCCTACGAGGGGGAGGGTTGGGTGATCCTCAAGCACCCCGAGACCCGGGTGGTCCACGAGGGCCTGCGGCGGCTCATCTCCACGGTTCGGGTGGAGTTGGGGTGATTGTTGCGCCGCGTGACGGGCAGTTGTGTGCGCTCAAGGCTGGCGGATCGGCGGGCCCTGGGGGTACACACGGCGTGCTCCACGCAAGGATCTCCGCCATGATGCTTCGTCCCCTGCTGCTGATCAGCCTCTCCCTCGCCGCCTTCGCCTGCAGCGGCAAGAGCGATGACACCGGCGCCTCCACCACGGAGACCGACGCCGACGCCGACGCGGACGCCGACAGCGATGCGGACGCCGACAGCGATGCAGACGCCGACAGCGATGCAGACGCCGACAGCGATGCCGATGCGGACGCCGACGCCGACGCCGATGTCTCCTACGCCACCGACGTCTGGCCCGTGCTGGAGTCGCGCTGCGCCATGTGCCACGGCGACGACACCTTCCACCCCGGCTTCGACTTCAGCAGCAGCGCCGCGGCCTACACTGCGCTGCTCACCGACACCCCCGACAACAGCTCGGGCGCGCTGTCGGCCTATGTGGTGCCCGGCGACCCCGCGGCCTCCATCCTCATCGACAAGATCGAGAACGCCAGCCCCTCCTATGGTGGCCAGCAGATGCCCAACCCGCCGCTCTCCTCGGAAGACCAGGCCCTGATCCGGGCTTGGGTGGTCGCGGGCGCCCAGAACAACTGACTAGCTGGCCATCACCTGCACATTGAAGCGGATGTCGGTGGATTCTCGGTCCCGAATCCACCGCGCCGCGAGGCCGGCCACCCCCTTGAGGGGGTAGATCTTGCGGCCCAGGGCGGCCACGGTGTCGTCCTGCTCGGCGATGATCGCGGCCCACTGGTCTTTTGGCGCGGCGACCAGCCGCTCGGCCAGCGCCCATGCGCCATCCCGCGCGGCCGCCATGCCAAAGTCAAAGACCCGGTCCTGTAGCTCGGCGCCAAACATCTCCAGGGTGCCGATGCGCGGGGAGAGGGTCGCCAACTCGGCCTGTACGATGTCGACGAGGCGCGAGAGCACCACGTTGATCTGCAGAAAGTCGTTGCGCAGGCTGGCCAGCCCCTCGGGGTTCTGGGCCATCTCGGCCGCTGCGATACCCAGGTCGAGGTTGATGTGGGCGTTCATGCCCAGGATGAGGTGCTGCACCACGAGCGCGTCGGCGTCATCGAGGATCAGGAAGGCGACCTGCCAGGACTGGGAGGGGGCCCCGCCGGCGCGCCAGGTGTCGTAGGCGTCGATGAAGCGGTTGGCGAAGACGACGTCGAGCAGGGCCATCCGCACATTGTCTTCGAAGACCACCTGCGAGAGGATGCCCCGGCGCACATTGCTGGTGACCCGCGCGTACAGTGACGCGAAGTAGCCGATTCGATTGGGCACCAGCAGGCTCTGGTCGATGATGGCGTTGAGGCGCGCGAGCACCTCGTCGATGGTGGTGGCGGACATGCGGAGCTCCCGGACTTAGCGAGCGAGGATCGCGTCCTGGTAGCTCTGTCTCGCGCCTTCTTCATCCCCCCGGCGCTCCAGAACTTCTCCTTGCAAGGCCAGGAGCCGGCTGCGGAAGTAGGGCGCCGCCCCGCCCCGCCCCAGGCCATGGGCGATGATGGCCAGCGCCTCATCGGTGCGGCCGGCGGCGAGGTGAACGGTGGCGATGCGGAAGGCGGCGTCCTGGCCCACATCGGGATCGGCGTAGCCAAGCAGCGGCCGGGCCAGCGGGATCACCGCGTCGCCGCGCGCGGCGCGGAGCTGGTCGTAGGTGGGCGCCAGATCGGGGTGCCGTTTGGCCAGATCGGGCGGCCGCTTGATCGGTTGGGCCTCGGCGCGCAGGCGCTCGATCGGCGCCGAGCGGGGGCTGCGGGTGGCCACATCTTCGCGGGAAGATGCACCCGAGGCGGCGGCGGGCGGCGGCGGGGCCGCCATCGGGGCGCGGCTGGCGCTGCGCGGGGCCGACTTCTTGGCGACCCTGACCTCTTCCTCTTTCACCTTGGCGGCAGGCGCGTCGTCGGCGTAGGCCTGGCGTTCGACGTAGGCGTCGGCCTCCTCGGCCATGACCTCATCGCGGGCGTAGCCGCCTCCCTGGGGCGCAGAGACCGGCGCGGGCTGCGCGAGGGGCATCGGGGCCTCGGCGGGCGGCGGGCCCGCCGTGTTGCCGCTCTCGGCGTAGGCCGTGTTGGTGGGCGTCGTTTCGGTCGGCCTGGCCATCGCGGGCTTGGCCGGCGGGGCGAGGGGTTCCTCCCTCGGTGGGGCCTGGGGCGGCTGATGCGCACGGCTCTTCGGAGACGCCCGCATCGGCGCAGATCCGGAGGCGACCCCGCCCGTGTCCACCGACTTGGAGGGTGACGCTGGCGCCGGCGCGCCAGCGGGAGCGGCCGCAGGGGCCATCTCTCGCGAAGCCGAGGGGATCGGCGCCCCGCCCAGGTAGCTCGGCCCCACCACCAGGAGGGCGCTGGCGGCGGCGGCCAGGGCGCCGATCGCCGGCAGCAGCCAGGGCCGACGGCTCTTGGGCGCCGCGACGGAGGCCGGCAGGGGGCCCTGGGCCGGCAGGGCGGCGTTGGCCGGCATCCCATCGGGGAGGGCCACCGGCGGCTGGTTCTTGCTGAGCGGGAGCACCACGCCAGCCCCGGTGTTGCCGTCGCGCTTGCCCTCCGGCCGCTCTATGGCTGTACGGCCTGGAAAGGGGATCACCTCGGCGGTCGGCGGGGCGAGGGGGCCCTCGTCGAGCTCGGCCAGGATGTCGTCGATGCGCAGCCGCGGGGCCGGCGCCAGGTCGGGCCGCAGGGCGAAGAGGGCGCCCTGCACGTCTTCATCGAGGCTGTCTTCGTCATCGCCCTGCGCCGCGTCGGGATCGTCGAGCCAGCGCTGAAGGGCCTGGGCGCCCGGCCCTGGCTGGCCCAGCGGCCCCAATTCCACCTCGGCCAGGATCTGGTCGACGGTCAGCCGTGCCGCCGGCGCCCGCTCCGGCCGCAGGGCGTAGATCGCCTCGACCACCTCGGCCTCCAGCCCCGACGGGGCAGACCCGGCCCCGGGCTCAGCCTGGAGCCAGCGGGAGAGCAGGGTGGGGGCGGATTCGGTGCTCACGGTGGGTACACAGCTCGGAAGGCCTTGCAGGCCCGGTGAAGGATGACGTCGAAATTGCCCACGGTCACGCCCATCAGGGCAGCGCACTCTTCGCGATCACGGTCGTCCAAGAGGCGCAGACGGAGGGCCTGGGCGTAGCGTTCATTCACGCGGGAGAGGCTGGCCTCCACCATCGCGCGGGTCTCGTTGACATCGGTGCTGCGGTCGGGGCTGGGGCTGGCAGACCCCATGGTGCGGTCGATGGTCTCGTTGGGGTCGCGGCCCTCGATGCGCTGGGCGCGGGCGTGGGCCCGGTGCAGGTCGAGGGCGCGGTTGATGGCGATGCGACGGAGCCAGAAGAAGATCGAGGTCGTGCCCTCGGGCCGGTACTGCTCAATGCGCTCCAAGGCGAGACGGAAGGTGTCTTTGAGGACATCCTCGGCCAGCTCGATATTGGGCAGACGGGGCAAGATCGCCGTCCGGTAGAGCTTGTCGCCATACCAGCGGTAGAGCTCGGCCGCGGCGGCGCGCTCGCCCCGCTTGAGGCGCTCGACCACCGCGCGCTCGACCTCGAGCGGCGCCAGGGCGTCGTCTACGGCGTTCAACGCGGCCTCATGGCTGGGTGCCTCCTCGCCACCCGCCGGGACAACGGGGGCGCGGGGGCAATCTTACACGCGAAGGCGCCTCGTGCTCCGCCGGTGAGAGATCAGGAGAGGCCCTGGATCTCTCCGGCCACGAGGTCGATGCCAACGGCGGCGGGCCGGGCGGGGAGACCTGGCATGCGGACGATGTCGCCGGCCAGGGCCACGATAAAGCCGGCGCCTGCGTTTACGCGCAGATCGCGCACGGTGAGGGTGAAGCCCTCGGGGCGGCCGCGGCGGCGGGGATCGTCGGACAGGGAGCTTTGGGTCTTGGCCACGCAGACCGGCAGGCGGTCGAGGCCCTGGCGCTGAAGGCTGCGCAGGGCGGCCTTGGCGGCCGGGCCGAGCTCCACCCGGGCGGCGCCGTACAGGCGGGTGGCGATCGCGTCGAGGCGCTCCACGACGGTCATGCCGGGGGCCTGCACGGGGATGACCGCGGTGGGGCGCGCGATCTCGCGCAGCCGGCGGGCGGCCTCCTCGGCGCCGGCTCCCCCCTCGGCGAAGTGGGTGGCGGCTGCGAAGGGCACGCCCCGCGCGGCGCAGTAGGCGGCGATCACCGCCAGCTCGGCCTCGGTGTCGGCGCTGTGGCGGTTGGCCACCACCAGGGCCGGCAGGCCGTAGACGGCGACGCTGTCGAGGTGCCGGGCGAGGTTGGGCAGCCCGCGCTCGACGGCGGCCGCGTCGGGCTGGCCCAGGGCGGAGAGCTCGACGCCGCCGTGCATCTTGAGGGCCCGCACCGTGGCGACCAGCACTACCGCCGCCACTTGCAGCCCTCCCACCTGGGCCTTGATGTCGAGGAACTTCTCGCCCCCCAGATCGAAGGCGAAGCCGGCCTCGGTGAGCACCCAGTCGGCGACGTGCATCGCGGCGCGGGTGGCGGCGAGGCTGTTGCAGCCATGGGCGATGTTGGCGAAGGGGCCGCCATGGACAAAGGCCGGTGTGCCGCCCAGGCTTTGGACCAGGTTGGGGTGCTGGGCGTCGCGCAGCAGGGCCATCATCGCCCCGACCACGCCGACCTGCTTCGCGGTCACGGGCGCGCCAGCCCGGCTGTAGCCCACGATGATCCGCTCGATGCGCGCGCGCAGATCGGCCTCATCGGCGGCGAGACAGAGGATCGCCATGATCTCCGAGGCCGCCGTGATGTCAAAGCTGGCCTCGCGCGGCACCCCGTCGCTGGCGCCGCCCAGGCCGCTCACGAGGCTGCGCAGGGCCCGATCGTTCATGTCCATCACCCGCGGCCAGACCACCCGTCGCGGGTCGAGGTCGAGGTCGGTGCCGAAGTGGAGGTGGTTGTCGACGGCGGCGGCGAGCAGGTTGTGGGCGGCGGTGATGGCGTGAAAGTCGCCGGTGAAGTGCAGGTTGATGTCGGCGCTGGGGTGCAGCATCGCCTTGCCGCCGCCGGTGCCGCCACCCTTCACGCCGAAGCAGGGCCCCAGCGAGGGCTCGCGCAGGGCCAGGGCGGAGCGCTCGCCCAGGCGGGTCAGGGCGTCGCCAAGACCGATGGTGGTGGTGGTCTTGCCCTCGCCCGCCGGGGTGGGCGTGATGGCCGAGACCAGCACCAGCTTCGGCGCCTGCTCGCTGTGGCGCGGGCGGAGCAGGCGGCCGGGCCGCAGCTTGGCCTTGTCGTCGCCAAAGGGGCTGAGGTCGGCAGGGCCGAGGCCCAGGCGGGCGGCGGCGTCGAGGAGCGAGGTGGCAGGCGTGTTCATGGGGTGGCTCGCAGGCGAAGGCTGTTGAGGACAACGCTGAGACTGGACAGGGCCATGGCGGCGCTGGCCATCATCGGGCTGAGGCGGAGATCGAAGAGGGGGACCAGCACCCCGGCGGCGACGGGGATGGCGATCAGGTTGTAGACGAAGGCCCAGACGAGGTTCTGGCGGATGATCGCCGCGGTGCGCCGGGCGAGGCACAGGGTCTGGGCCACGAGGCGCAGGTCGTCGCGCAGCAGCACCACCGGCGCCGCAGCCTGGGAGGCCTGGGAGGCTGAGCCCATCGCGATCCCCACCGTGGCAGCCGCCAGGGCGGGGGCGTCGTTGACCCCGTCTCCCACCATCGCCACGCCGCCGCGCTGGGCCCGGCTTCGCAGCAGCGCCAGCTTGTCCTGGGGGCTGTGGCCGCCGGTCGCCTCGTCGAGGCCCAGCCGGTCGCCGAGGGCGGCGGCGGCGGCCGGGGCGTCTCCCGAGCAGAGCACCGCGCGAACCCCGATGGCGCGCAGATCGGCGAGGGCCTCGATCGCCTCGGGGCGCAGCGGATCTTCGAGTGAGATCCGGCCCACGAGCTCGCTGTCGCGCCGCACGAAGACCGTGGTGGCGCCGCGGGCCTCCGCCGGGCTCGGCGGGAGCTCCACCGCCAGGGCGGTCCGGCTGCCGATCTCAACGCGCGCGCCCTCGACCTCGCCGACGATGCCGGCCCCGGGCGTGCTCTGCACCGCGCTGGCGCTGATCATCGGCAGGCCCCGCGCCCGGGTGGCTGCGACGAGGGCGGCTCCGATCGGGTGCTCGCTGCGGGCCTCCACGGCGGAGACCAGGGTGAGGAGGCCGTCAGCGTCGAGCGAATCGACGAGGGGCTCCACCGCGCTGAGGCCGAAGTGGCCGGTGGTGAGGGTGCCCGTCTTGTCGAAGACGACGGTGGTGACGATGGCAGCGGCCTCCAGCGCCCGCAGCTCGCGAAAGAGCACCCCCTGGCGGGCCGCGGCGCCGGTGCCCACCAGGATCGCCGTCGGCGTGGCCAATCCGAGCGCGCAGGGGCAGGCGATCACCAGCACGGCGACGGCGTACAGCAGGGCCTCGGCGAAGGGGGCCCCCGCGAGGAGCCAGGCGCCGAGCGTGAGACCGGAGAGGAGGAGCACCACCGGCGTGAAGACGGCGGCGACGCGATCGACGAGGTCCTGGATCGGCGGCCGGCCGCCCTGGGCCTCGTGGACGGCCCGGCCGATCGCCGCCAGGGCGGTGGCCGCCCCCGTGGCGGTGGCCCGGTAGACCAGCGGCCCGGCGCCGTTCTGGGTGCCAGCGAGGAGGGCCGAGCCGGGCGCCTTGGCGACAGGGCGGCTCTCGCCGGTCAAGAGGGCCTCGGAGATCGTGCTGTGGCCTTCTTCCACGCGGCCGTCGGCGGCGATGGTGTCGCCCGGCCGGGCGAGGAGCAGGTCGCCGACCCGCACGGCGGCGGTGGGCACCGGATGGGCCTCGCCGCCCGAAAAGACCCAGGCCTCGGCGGGGGCCAGGGCCAGCAGGGCCCGCACCGCCTCGCCGGCCTGGCGCCGGGCCCGTCCTTCCAAGGCCCGCCCCAGCAGCACCAGGGCCACCACCACCGCCGCCGACTCAAAGTAGACCGCATGCGTTGGGAAGGCCGATGGCCACAGCAAGGCCGCCATCGAGAGCAGCCAGGCGGCGCTGGCGCCGATGGCCACCAGGGTGTTCATCGTCGCGCTGCCCTGGCGGGCGGCCTGGAAGCCGTCGACGAAGAGCCGCCGGCCGGCGCCAAAGACCACCAGGGCGGAGATCAGCGCCGATGCCCAGTGGCCCGGCGCCCAGTGCATGAAGCCCATGCCCAGCACCGCCACCGGCAGGGCCCCGATCAAGGCCAGGGTGGCGTCGCGGCGCAGGGTGGCTGCCAGCTCCTGGTCGGCCTCATCGAGGAGGGCCACGCGGGCGGGCAGATCGAGGCCTTCGTCCTCGGGGACCGAGAAGCCGGCCGCCTCGATCGCCGTGACCAGGCGGGCCCGATCGACCGCACCGGGGCGCAGCGAGAGGGTGGCGGTGGTGGTGGCGTAGTTCACCGCGACGCCCTCCACGCCCTCCACGCGGCCCAGCACCTTTTGGAGGCGAGCGGCGCAGGAGGCGCAGGTCATTCCAGACACCGGCAGGTCGAGGCGGGCAGGCGGGGCGAGCATCGGGCTCCAAGGCGGGCGGGCCGGCAGGCGCTTCTCGGATAAGCGGCCGAAGGGCTGCAAGCCGGGAAGGACACTTTGTCACACGACCACCACCACGACCCTGATCATGCGCACGCCCACGATCACCGTCACCCCCCGGTCACGCGCCCGCCGCCGGCTGCGACGCCGGCCGCCGCGGCGCCGGGCCACGATCACAGCCATGATCACGGGCATGGGCACGATCACGCGCACGCCGTGGGGGATGCCGACTCCCGCTGGCGCCTGGGACTCGCCCTGGGGGTGACCGCCTCCTTCATGGGCGTGGAGGCGGCGGTGGGCCTCTGGACCGGCTCGCTGGCCTTGCTGGCCGACGCCGGGCACATGCTGTCCGACGCCGGGGGCCTCGCCGTGGCGCTGGTGGCCGCCCGGATCGCCGCGCGCCCTCGCGACGGGCAGCGCACGCTTGGCTGGAAGCGGGCCAGCGTGCTGGGCGCCACGCTCAACGCGTCGTTGCTGCTGGCCATCGCCTTTTCCATCGTGGTGGAGGGCATCGGTCGGCTCGGCGAGCCGGCGGAGATCCGGGCCGGGCCGATGATGGTCGTCGCGGCGATCGGCCTCCTGGTCAACCTGGGCATGGCGGCCCTCCTGCATGGCGGCCACCAGCACGATCTCAACCGACGGGCAGCCCTGATGCATGTGCTGGGCGACGCCCTGGGCTCGGTGGGCGCGCTGGTGGCGGGCGGCCTCGTGATGACGATGGGCTGGGGATGGGCCGATCCGGTGGCCAGCCTCTGCATCGCCTTGATCATCGCGGTCGGCGCCTGGCGCATCCTCAAGGAGGCCACCGAGGTGCTGATGATGGCGGCCCCGCGCGAGATCTCCTTCGAGTCCGTGCGCGAGGTGATGCTGGCCGAGCCCGGCGTCTTCGCGGTGCACGACCTGCACCTGTGGAGCCTCGCGCCGGGGGCGCCGGTGCTCTCGGCCCACATCGTGGTGAACGAGGAGGCGGTGGCGCCGATCGTGCGGCGCCGGCTGGAAGATCGGCTCCGCACGGTGTTGCACTTTGAGCACCTCACCATCCAGGTGGAGCAGAACGGCGAGATGTGCCGCTGCTGCCCCACCGATGAGGTGCCCCGACCGGAGGCGGCCCGATGATCGCGCTGTGGATGGGCCTCGCCTTGGGGGCCGGGCTGGAGGGGGTCAAGCCCGAGAAGCTGCGCGCCGCCACGGTCTACAGCGAGGTCGACGGCCGACTCGCCGTGGTGGACGCCGAGGGTACGCTGTGGACCGGCGAGGGGCGCAGCCTGAAGGCCCGCGGCCAGCCGCTCCCCGGCGCCACCGGGCTCTCGGCGGGGCCCGAGGTGGGCCTCTGGCGGGTCGAGCAGCAGGGCCTCGTGGCGCACAGCGAGGTGCGCCTCTACGATCCCGATGAGAAGAAGGTCCTCGCCAGCCTCTCCCTCGACGCGGGCCTGCTGGGGGTGACGCCCCTCGGAGAGGGCCTCGCCCTGCTCTTTCCCGGCGAGCTGCGCGCGATCGGCCCCAACGGCAAGGGCTTCGAGCCCATCCCCCTGCCGGCCTCGACGCGGAGCCTGCGGGCCGACCCGGGCGGCGGGCTCCAGGTGGAGGGCCCGGGGTGGTCTGGGCCCCTGCGCCTCGACCGCGCCACCGGCTGCCCGACGGGAGAATTCCCCGAGACGGGGCAGCTCGCCGATCGGATCGGGCTGCGGGCCCTCTCCTTGCGCTGCGCCCTGCCCTTGGGCCCCCACAACGCGGCGCTGGCGGCGGCGGCGCAGGTCGACCACGATGTGCGCGTGCTGCGCGCCTTCGCTGAAGGGGATGGCGTGGCGCTGGCGGCGATGGGCTTTCGCGGCGAGCGGGCGATCGCCGCCTACCGGCCGGTGGCCGGCGCTCCCCTCGGCCGCTTCTCCACCAAGGGTCAACAAGAGCAGCCCATCAACCCGCGCCTGCTGGGCCCGGGCATGACGGTGGTGCTGCGCGATCCGAGCCCCTTGCTCGACCTGCGCTCCTTCCTCGCGGGGCCCTACGCGGCGGCCTGCGCGGCCCGGGTGGTGCTGGCCCCGCCGGCGGCGGCGACGGTGGGCTGGTGGGAGCAGGAGGTCGATCGCACCCTGGCCGCCTTGGGCCCGGGCTGCGGCCCCGATGTGCTGGTGGCCCGCCCCGACGAGGTCTACTCCGCCGAGGAGCTGCGCGGCGACGCGATCGTGCCCGAGGTGCGCTACCTCGACGCCAGCGCGCGCCTGATGGGCCAGCGCAAGGGCGCGGCGGGGGCGGTCTACGTTCGCCTCGATCTGGTGCGGGCCGCCGGCGGGGCTGACCCCCTGCGCACCTTCGCCGAGCTGCCCGAGCTCAACGCCGCCTGGACGGTGGGGCCTGGCCCCGTGCGGCAGCTCGCCTTGGATGTCGATGGTTCCTGGGTTGCGGGGGTGGGCTGGGATCTCGTGCGCGGCACGCCGGACAACCTGCGGCAGCACCACCAGCGCTTTCTGGGCCCTGTCACCGACGTGAGCCCCCAGCCCGACGGGCGCTTTGTCGTGCGGGTGGCCGGCCAGGGCGTGCGCGCCGATCTCGACCAGCTGCGCTGGACCGCCGAGGAGGCGCCGCGCGTCGCGCCGACCGCCGCGGGGCCGGCCAACCCCGGGGTCTGGTTGCTGGAGGGGGGCGTGGCGATGCGGCCCGATCCCAAGCACAAGGGCCAGCTCTGCCGGGTGGCGAAGCTGGGCCTGCCGGTGAGCCGGATCCAGGCCAATGGCGAAGGCGCCATCCTGGAGACTCCGCTGGGCCTCGTGGGGGTCTCTTCGGACTGCACGCCCCAGTGGCGCGCGGTGGATGTGGCCGATCACGTCGTCAGCCAGCGCTTTCTCATCCTGGCGAGCCCCGATGGGGTGCGGGGATACCTGATCCCATGAGGTCGGTCTCCCTCCCAGAGGCCGCGGCCCTGCTGCGCGGCGGCGCCCTCGTCGCCTTTCCGACCGAGACGGTCTACGGCCTCGGCGCCCGGGCGCGCGATCCGGTGGCGGTGCGGCAAATCTTCGCCGCCAAGGGCCGGCCTGTAGATCACCCGCTGATCGTCCACCTCGCCGACGCCGCCGGGCTGGCCGACTGGGCGCAGGTGGACTCGCGGGCCCTTGCGCTGGCGGCGGCCTTCTGGCCGGGTCCGCTCACCCTGGTGCTGAAGCGCGGCCCCGGCGTGCCCGATGA
>JBEIQK010001086.1:0-1741 GCA_040376505.1 Alphaproteobacteria bacterium
CAACACCGCGCTCACCGTTGAGGTGAATGGCGTGGTGGTTCACGACCACCCGGGCACGCTCATCAACACCTCGGGCGAGCGCTACTACCCGGGCGTCGAGGCCCTCCTCGTCGGCATGGGCGTGGGCGACTCCAAGAGCGGAGAGGTCGCCTTTGGCGACAAGGCCGGCGTCAACGAGCTGGTGGGCGTCACCGGCATGGTGACGGCCTCGGTCAAGAACATCCAGGCGATGGTGGTGCCCAGCCTCGACGACGCGCTCGCCACCGAGCTCGGCTACGAGGGCGGCGTCGACGCGATGCGCGCGGCCCTTCGCATGCAGCTCGAAGGCCAGGCCCACGAGGCCGGCCGCATGCAGGCCCGCGTGGCCCTGCTCCAGAAGCTGGTCGACGGCCACGACTTCGAAGTCCCCGATGGCCTCGTCGAGGAGCAGCTCAACGCCCTGGTTGAAGAGCTGCGTGTTCGGCGCGCCTGGGGCGGCACCGACCCCCGCTCGATCCGCTTCAGCGACGCCGAGATGGCCGATTTGCGCGCCCGGGCCCGCTTCGCCGCCAAGGGCGCCGTCCTGCTGTCGGAGGTCTCCAAGGCCGAGAGCCTCGGCGTGACCGACGCAGACATCGACGCCAAGATCCGCGAGATCGCCGACGCCCGCGGTCAGGCCCCCGAGGCCATCAAGGGCTACCTCGTGCGCGAGAACGCGATCCCGATGCTGAAGGACCGCATCCTCGAAGAGAAGACCCTGGAGTGGCTGCTGGAGAACGCCGACCTGCAGGTCGCCGCGCCGGTGGACGACGCCGCCCAGGCCGCGCCGGCGGAAGAGGTCGCCTCTACGGAGGGTTGATCCCGACGCCTTGCACCGTGCGGCCCCACCCCTCGGACCCCTGCTGGACCGACGGGGTGGGGTTGCTGTTTCTGGCCCTTTGACTCTTTCATGCCCCCTCCGGAGCCCTGCCCATGCGCCTTGATCTTCGCGAGCCTCAGGCCATCATCCCCTTCGTGGTCGAGCAGACCCACCGGGGGGAGCGTTCCTTTGACATCTACTCCCGCCTGCTCATGGACCGCATCGTCTTCCTGGGCACCCCGGTGAACGCCGATGTGGCCAACGTCATCACGGCCCAACTGCTCTTTCTGGAGAGCCAGGACCCCGACAAGGACGTCTACCTCTACATCAACAGCCCGGGCGGCTCGGTGACCGCGGGCATGGCCATCTACGACACCATGCAGTACATCCGGCCCGATGTGGCCACCATCTGCATCGGACAGGCGGCCTCGATGGGCGCTCTGCTGCTCGCCGGCGGAGCCAAGGGCAAGCGCCGGGCCCTGCCCCACGCCAGCATCATGATTCACCAGCCCTCGGCGGGCACCCAGGGCCAGGTCACCGACATGGAGATTCATGTTCGGGAGTACCTGCGCACCAAGGAGTACCTCTCGCAGATCCTGTCCAAGCACACGGGCAAGACCCTCGACGAGGTCAAGCGCGACTCCGAGCGCGACTATTTCATGACCGCCGCTGAGGCCCACGCCTACGGCATCATCGACGAGGTCATCGAGCGCAAGCAGGAGGGCTAGCCGCGCTGGCTGGGTACAGCCTCGGGGGGCTGCCGCCGATGAAGGGCGGCGACGCTCCTGGGTCGCCCAGCGTGACCGCTGCGGGGGGCGCGGCTATAGGGGCCGCGACCTCGCGGGGGGCTGGCCCTTCGCCTTAGCATTGTGTGTGAGAGGTGCTCGCGTGCGCGCAAAGACC